>DATKKJ010000186.1 GCA_035543055.1 Terriglobales bacterium
TCCAGCACCATGGAGCAGACGCCGGCGCGGTCGAGCGCGACCGCGTCCTGCATGAGCTGTTCGACCGCCTTCAGCGACTTGCCCTGCACCTTGTAGCCGCCCATCAGGTGCAGTGACTGCGGGGTGAGGCCGATGTGTCCCATGACCGGGATCTCGGCGTCAATCAGGCGCTCGATCAGGCGCACGCGCCTCTGCCCGCCCTCGATCTTCACCGCCTCCGCCCCCGATTCTTTGACGAAGCGGGCGGCGTTGGTCAGTGCCTCTTTCTGGGTGACCTGGTAGGAGGCGTAGGGCATGTCGGCCACGAGGAAGGCGCGCTTGGTGCCGCGGCGGACAGCGCGTGTGTGGTGCAGCATCTCGTCCATGGTGATGGGCAGGGTGTTGTCGTAGCCGAGCACCACCATGGCGGCGGAGTCGCCGACCAGGATGATGTCGATGCCGGCCTCGTCCACCAGACGCGCCGTCGGGTAGTCGTAGGCGGTCAGGCAGGTGATGAGCTGATGCTGGGCTTTCTTTTCGAGAAGAGTGGCGGTGGTGACTTTGTGGCGGAAATCGCCGGAATGGACGCTCACGGTTCCTCCAGTGCCCCTCCGGCTCGGCCGGATAGAGCCTGTCAGTCGCTAGGATGCGACTGGAGACATTTTAGTCGCAGCATTTGCTGGGGAAAAGGAAAAACTCGGCCCTGTGATTACTGCCTAATCCGTAACGAGTAGTGGTTAGCAACCAACCGCCAGCGCCCTTGCTGCTTTACCCATACCCTGGTAAACCGAGTGTCTCGGGGAACAGTCTTACCTTTGTCTTGCCCAACCATTGTGGAGAGGCCAGTCTCCACCGCCGTGTTTTCGTAGACGCGTACCCGGACCTCGTCGGTAGTGATCGACTGAAACTTCAAGTCACCCGACGTAAAATCCGAAATCACCTGTGGCTTGGTTCTCACTGTGCCGCTTGGTCCTACGCCGATAAAATCATCCGCGTAGATGCGATCAAGGGCCACCGCATCAGCGCCGATCTGCGCTTGAATGCGTTCGTGATCCACTCGTCTTATCGCCTGCTCGACGCTGCTTCTTTGATCTCTGCTTGCGCCCTGCTTTTGTCCTAGGGCGATCGAGGTGGCAGTGAGGGCCAGGGCGGCTATAACGAGCGTTCGTCTCATAAGAACCCTCCATTACCAAGTAACGCAAAGCATGCTACTGACCTTTCATTCCTGGCTCCTGATTACTGGCTCCCGATCTAGGCGCTGGCGGCGTCGGCGCCCAGGGGCAGGAAGTACTGGGTGCCCTTGATGGGCTCGGTCAGGCGGCGGAGGAGCTCCTGCAGGTCCTCGTGGCGTTCCACGAAGTCGATGTCGGAGGTATTCACCACCAGCAGGTCGGAGCCGGTGTAGTGGAAGAAGAAGTGTTCGTAGGCCTTGACCACCTCTTCCAGGTAGTCGTCGCTGATGTTCATCTCGCTGGGGACGCTCTTCTTCTTGAGGCGCTTCTTCAGCACCTCGGGCGTGGCCTGGAGGTAGATGACCAGGTCGGGCGTGGGCAGCAGGGAGCGGAAGTACTTGTAGTAGCGGTCGTAAAGGTCGAGTTCGACGTCGCTGAGGTTGATGTTGGCGAAGATCTTGTCCTTTTCGAAGATGTAGTCGGCGACCACCGTCTTGTGGTTGTGGGGGCCGACCTCCAGTATCTTCAGCTGCTCGAAGCGCTCGACCAGGAAGGCGAATTGGGCCTGGAAGGCGGCGCCGGGGTCGCCATCGTAGAAGGCGCGGAGAAAGGGATTGTGCACCGGCTCGGCGACGCGCTGGGCGTGAAGGCGTTCGGCGATGATCTGCGCCAGCGTGCTCTTGCCGACGCGTATCGGGCCTTCGACTGCGATGTACCGGGGCAGCTCGAAAAGATTGGCCATGGTCCGGAACGGTTAAGCGGAGCATATCTCGCAAAAGGCGCGAGGGCAATTGTGGATTTCCAGTGCTTAGGAGTTACTCGGCAGCCCGCATCATCTCGGGAATGGTGACAAAGCGGTAGCCGTCGGCCTGGTAGCGGCGGAGCAGGCGGGTGGTGGCTTCGACGGTGGGGGCGCGGTCCGCGCCCATCTTCAGGTGGGAGCCGTCGTGCAGCAGGATGATGTCGCCGCCGCGGATGCCGCGGACGGCATGGCGCTCGATGGGATCGGCGGAGCGGGCGTTCCAGTCGAAGCAGGTGACGGTCCACATCACCGGGGTCATGCCGCGAGCGCGGACGGCGGCGAAGGTGCCGGGGCGGCGTCCGCCGAAGGGAGGGCGGAAGAGGCCATCGTGGGGGCCGGCGGCGTCGGCGATGGCCTTGTCGGTGTCGTCCAGCTCGCGGCCCAGGCGCGCGGCCGAGGCGAAGGTCAGCAGGGGATGATTGTAGGTGTGGTTGCCGATGGCGTGACCCTCCTGGCGGATGCGTCGGACGATATCGGGGCGCTGGACGACGTAGCGTCCGATGAGGAAGAAGGTCGCCTTGGCACCGTGCTGGGCGAGGATATCGAGCAGGGCGGGGGTGTGCGCCTCGTTGGGGCCGTCGTCGTAGGTGAGGGCGAGGAGCTTGGAGCCGGACACGCCGAGGAAGCTGCGGCCGTAGAGCTGCGACCTTGGGCCCATGGTGGCATAGCCCGCATAGGCGACGGCGGCGGCTCCGGCGATGAGTCCGAACATTTGGCCATCATTGTAGCCGCTGGGAAAAAAAGGCGCGGCTGAAGCCGCGCCCGTGAGAGCAAGTTGCGCAGGCCGCTCACTTCATGTACTGGTCGCGCAGGCGGGTCTGGCGGGTCTCCATGGAGACGGCCCGGCCCTGGATGTAGACCTGCTTGACGTCGGTCTTGGGATCGAGCGGGTCGCCGGTGGCCACCACGACGTTGGCGGTCTTGCCCACGTCGAGGGAGCCGAGCTGGTCGCCGAGGCCCCAGATCTCGGCCGCGTTGAGCGTGATGGCCTTTAACGCTTCGTCGTAGGGCAATCCGAAGGCGACGGCGTAGCCGGCGGCATAGGGCAGGTTACGGGACTGGTGGGCGTCATAGGAGGCGAAGGCCAGCTTTACCCCGCGTTTCTGCAGCTCGGCGGGCATGCGGTAGACCGAGTCGTAGCGCTCGCCTTCTTTAGGGCGGGCATAAATGGGGCCGATGATGACCGGCAGCTTGCTGGCGGCGATCATGTCGAGCAGCTTGTTGGCGTGCTCGACATGGTTGAGGATGACGCGCAGGTTGAATTCCTTGGCCAGCTCGAGCGCGGTCTCGATGTCGCCGGGCTCCTCGGCGGCAAGAACGATGGGCTTCTTGCCGTCGAGGTACGGAACCAGCGCTTCCAGCTTGAGGTCACGCTTGGGCGGGGTCGGGGGACCCTTCTTCTCGTCTTTCTTGTCGTCCTTATTCTTCTCCTCCTTCTGCGGCTCGGCCTTCTTCTTCTCGTAATCGGCCCACTTCTGCTGGTAGTCGCGGGCGTCGATGAAGGCCTGGCGAAGTTGGGCAGCCACGCCCATGCGGGTGAAGGGGAACTTGGCCTTCTCCCAGGAGTCGTTGCGGCGCTGCTCGCCGGTGAAGTTCAGAGGCAGGGCGATGTCGCGCACCAGCAGCATGTCCTTCGCCGACTGGCCCTCGAGCTGGATAAATGACGACTGGCCGGGAAGGGTGTCGGTCTCGCCGGCGGCGACGATGGCGTTGGTGATGCCGTTCACCCGGGTGACGGGGATCAACTGCGATTCCGCGTGGAAGGCCTCCCAGACATGGAGGTGGGGAAAGATCTCGTCGCTGGGCTCGATGTAGTCGTTGGTCATCTGCTCGGCGGAGATCTCGGTCAGGCCGAGGCGGCTCTCGGAGTCAATCAGGCCGGGATAGACGGTCATGCCGCGCACATCCACGATCTGCGCACCTTTGGGCACGGCCACCGAGCCGGCAGCGCCGACCGCGGTGATCTTGCCGTTCTCCATGACGACCGCGCCGTTCTCGATCACGCCGTGGGAGACGGTGAGGATCCTGCCGCCACGAAGGACGATGGCGCCGGGCGCCGCGGCGGGTTTAGCGGACTTCTGGCCGGCCGCCGAGCCGGTTGCCACCATGAGCGCAAGAGCGAGTCCGAGTGCGCGCTTCATTGGCCCTCCTTGTAGTACGGCGTGCCCAGGCCGGGCAGGCTGCGGTCGAAGAAGACGTCGCCGTCGATCAGCACCATGTCCACCAGGGCGTAGATGGAAAGCGGGTGGGCGTTCCAGATGGTGATGTCGGCGTCCTTGCCCACGTCGAGCGAGCCGACACGGTCCTGCACGCCCACGTTCCAGGCGGCGTTGAGGGTGACCATCTTCAGGGCCTCGTCTTCAGTGGCGCCGCCGTAGCGGATGGTCTTGGCGGCTTCCTGGTTGAGGCGGCGGGCGAAGTCGTCGGAGTCGCTCTTGATGGCGACGTTGACCCCGTGGCGCATGGCGATGACGGCGTTCCAGGGGATGGCGTCCCAGGCCTCTTCCTTGTAGCCCCACCAATCGGCGAAGGTGGAGATGCCGATGCCGGCGGCGGCGATCTGGTCGGCGACCTTGTACGCCTCCAGCGCATGCTCGAAGCTGCGCAGGGTGTAGCCGAACTCCTTGGCCATGGCGATCTCGGTGAGGAACTCGTCGGCGCGGTAACAATGATTGTGGACGAACATCTTGCCGCGCATCAGGTCGGCGAGAGCTTCCAGCTTCAGGTCGCGCTTGGGGGGCTTGGCGTCCTTGTCTCCGCCTTTGACCTTGGCGTCGTACTGCTCCCACTCGCGCATGTAGTCCTGGGCCTCAGCCAGCGCCTGGCGCTGGACAGCGAAGTTGCCCATGCGGGTGGAGGGGAGCTGCTGGCGGCTGCCGTAGACCCGCTTCGGGTTCTCGCCGCTGGCGAACTTGATGGATCGCGGGGCGCTGGGGAAGAGCAACTGGTCGCGTCCGAGGCCGTACTTGTGCTTGATGACGATGCTCTGGCCGCCGACCATGTTGGCGGAGCCGTGCAGCAGCAGCGAAGTGGTGACGCCCCCGGCCAGGGTGTAATAGATGTTGCGGTCGGTGTAGTCGAAGGCGTCGAGCATCATCATGTGCGGGGTGACGGGGCTGGTGGCCTCGTTGATGTCGTCGCGCAGAGCGATGTGGGAGTGGGCGTCGATAATGCCGGGCATGACAAACTTGCCGGTGGCATCGATGACCTTCGCCGACGGCGGTGCGGTGACATTGGCGCCGACCGCGGCGATCTTGCCGTCCTTGATGTACACGGAACCGTTCTTGATGGTGCCGTGAGTGACGGTGAGGATGGTGCCGTTCCTGATCAGCACCTCGTTGTGCCCGACGGACGGAGCCTGGGACTGGGCGGACGCCATGCCGCCGGCGAGCAGCGCCGTCACTGCGAGACATGCCCAGGCGCGTATGACTTGACGCATCGTTCCTCCTTGGAAAAAAGAAGGGAGATTGTAAAGGGTCGCGGGACGACGGGACAGCCGGAAATATAGGCCGGCGAAGCAAGGAAAGCCGGCTGTCACACGTGTCCGTGTAAACTGACGTCCGACCCAAGAAAAAGTCACTATGCGAGCCGTGGTGCAGCGCGTCAGCCGGTGCAAGGTGAGCGTCGGCGGAGAAGCCGTGGGCGAGATCGGCAGGGGCCTGCTGGTGCTGTTGGGAGTCGGGCAGGGCGACAGCGAGGCCGCCGCCGACTACCTCGCCGACAAGACCGCCGGGCTGCGCATCTTCGAGGACGCGGAAGGGAAGATGAACCTGGACGTCGCACAAGCCGGCGGAGCAGTGCTGGTGGTCTCGCAGTTCACGCTGCACGGCGACGTGCGGCGGGGGAAGCGTCCGTCGTTCGACCGCGCGGCGCGGCCGGAAGAAGCGCGCCGGCTGTACGAATACTTCGTCGGTAGGATCCGGGCAGCCGGGTTGCGCTGCGAGGCCGGCAGATTCCAGGAGATGATGGACGTCGAACTGGTGAACGCGGGGCCGGTGACCATCCTGCTGGATTCGGAGAAAACGTTCTGATGCTCGAGCCCCAGGACGTTCTCGATCCGCAGCAATCGTGGTGGGGATGGCTGGTCGCGGGCGGAGCGATCGCCGCCGTGGTCCTGGCGCTCTGGCTGATCAACCGGCTCCTGCCAGAGAAGATGCGCAAGGGCTACACGGCGGGCGCGGGGAACGCGCTGATGCGGGCGGAGACGTTCTTCCGGCCCTCGCGCGAGCATGTGATCGAGGCAAAGCAGCAGGAGCGGAAGGAAGAAGACGACGAAGGCGGGCGGGAGAAAACAGGGAAGGTATAGGGGTTCTTCGACTGGCGCCGCGATGCGCCCAAACTTGGGGCGCAAAAGAAACATCGCGGCGCTTCGCTCAGGATGACAATCGGGCAGCAGCCAGGACGGCGTCTGCGATCTTTGCTGCTTCCACCGCCGGCTTGACGTCGTGCACGCGGACGATGTGCGCGCCCTTCAAGATGCAGGCCACGGTCGAGGCCAGAGAACCATGGAGACGCGCATCCGGCGGGGCGTCGTGGCCGTTGCGCGCCAGGGTGCGGCCGATGAAGGACTTGCGCGAAGTCCCGGCGAGCAGCGGAAAGCCGAGGCGGTGAAGCTGCTCGAAATGAGCGAGCAGCGGGTAGTTCTCCTCGAAACTCTTGCCGAAGCCGAAACCGGGGTCGAGGACGATGCGATCGCGGGCGACACCGGCGTCCATCGCAGCCTGGCTCCATTGCCGCAATTCCCGAGCGACTAAACCGACGGCATCGGTGAGGGGCGGCAGCGCGCGCCATTCCTGCGGCCGCCCGCGCATGTGCATGAGGATGACGCCGCATGCGAGTTCGGCGACCGCGGCGGGCATCTGCGGGTCCCAACGGAGAGCGCTGATGTCGTTGACGATCTCGGCGCCGGCGGCGACCGCGCGGCGCGCCACCTCGGCCTTGTAAGTATCGATCGAGAGCAGGGCGTCGGGGCGCCGGCTGTGGATGCCCTCGAGCACCGGCATGACGCGGCGCAGCTCTTCTTCGACGGGGACGCCGGTGTATTGCTCGGCGGCGGTCTCGATGGCCCTCGAGCCCGGGCGGGTGGACTCGCCGCCGAGGTCGAGGATGTCGGCGCCGTCGTCGAGCATCGAAAGCGCGTGCTCGACCGCCGGTCCGCACTCGAAGAAGCGCGCTCCGTCGGAGAACGAATCGGGCGTCACGTTCAGAACGCCCATCACCAGAGTACGGTGGCCCAACTGCAGCGAGCGGGTGCGCAGCTTCCAGGTGAACGAGGGACGCATCGCGGACAAGGTATCAGATAGAATCTGTCCTTTCCCACCCAAGCCAGAGTCGGGCTTTCTGTGGGTACCCAGGCGATGCCCCTCTACGAATTCCAGTGTCCGAAGTGCGGGTACCGATTCGAGCGGATCCAGAAGTTCTCCGATCCCGATCCGAAGAGGTGTCCGGAGTGCGGCGCAAGGAAGGTCGAGCGCCTGCTGCACGCCCCGGCGGTGCAGTTCAAGGGTTCCGGCTGGTACGCGACTGACTACGCGCGCCGGGGTCCCGCTGCCCACGGCGAGAGCAAGAGCGAGGCCAAAGCGGAGGAAAAGACCGAGGCCAAGCCCAAGCCCGAATCCAAGCCGGAACACAAAAAGGACAAGAAGAGATAGGCCCAAGGGGCCGGCCGTGGCACGCCCCCGCCCAAAGGCGGGGGCTCCACAGTCAGCGAGTCTTCGCGGGTTTCGACTGGCCCACGCGCGGGCTGACCTTGAAGGTGAGCTTCTGCGCGGCAGGGTCGAGATCCACGACCACGTGATCGCCGTGCAGCACCTCGCCGTCGAGGATCTTCAGGGCCAGCGGGTCCTGCACCAGGCGCTGGATGGCCCGCTTCAGCGGACGGGCGCCGTAGTTGATGTCGAAGCCCTCGGTGAAGAGGCGCTCCTTGGCGGCGTCGGTCAGCTCCAGGCTGATCTTGCGGTCGGCCAGCAGGCGGCGCAGGTCTTCCAGGCGCATCTCCACGATGCGGGTGAGCTGCTCCTTGCCCAGCGGGTTGAAGATGATGATGTCGTCCACGCGGTTGAGGAACTCGGGTTTGAAGTGGGCGCGGACGGCGTCCATCACCAGCTTGTGGGCGCGGCTCAGCTCCTGCTGCAGCGCCTCGTCGGCATCTTTCCTGCCCTTGCCGTTGCGGTGGGTGTCCACGAAGCCGATGTACTTCTGCGCCGCCTCCTGCAGGTACTGCGAACCGAGGTTCGAGGTCATGAGGATGACGGTGTTCTTGAAGTCCACGGTGCGGCCCTTGCCGTCGGTGAGGCGGCCGTCGTCCATGATCTGCAGCAGGACGTTGAAGACGTCCGGATGCGCCTTCTCGATCTCGTCGAAGAGGATGACCGAGTAGGGGCGGCGGCGGACGGCCTCGGTGAGCTGGCCGCCTTCCTCGTAGCCCACGTAGCCCGGCGGAGCGCCAATGAGGCGCGAGACGGCGTGCTTCTCCATGTATTCCGACATGTCGAGACGGACCATGGCGTGCTCATCGTCGAACAGGAACTCGGCGAGCGAGCGCGCCAGCTCGGTCTTGCCGACGCCGGTGGGCCCCAGGAAGATGAACGAGCCGATGGGGCGGCGCGGGTCGCTGAGGCCGGCGCGGGAGCGGCGGATGGCGTTGGCCACGTGCTCCAGGGCGGCGTCCTGGCCGATGACGCGCTGGCGCAGGCGCTCCTCCATCTGCACCAGCTTCCTGACCTCGCCTTCCAGCATGCGGGAGACGGGGATGCCGGTCCACTTGCTAACGATGCGGGCGATGTCCTCTTCGTCCACTTCCTCCTTCAGCATGCGGTGGCTCTTCGCCTTGCCGTCGAGGGTCGCGTCGAGCTTCTCGATCTCACGCTGCAGCGCGGGCAGCTCGGAGTACTGGATCTGCGAGGCACGCGTGTAGTCTCCCTTGCGCACCGCATCCTGCTCCTCCTGTTTGAGCCGCTCGGCCTTTTCCTTGAGCTCGCGGACACGGCTGATGGCGCCCTTTTCCTGCTCCCAGCGGGCGCGTAGCGACGTGATCTGCTCGCGCAGCTGGGCGAGCTCGCGCTCCACCGACTGCAGACGCTCGCGCGAGTTCGGGTCATCTTCCTTGGCCAGGGCCTGGCGCTCGATCTCCAGGTTGGTGGCGCGGCGCTGGAGCTGGTCGATCTCCGCGGGCACCGAGCCGATCTGCATGGAGAGGGCGGCGGCGGCCTCGTCCACCAGGTCGATGGCCTTGTCGGGCAGGAAGCGGTCGCTGATGTAGCGGTGCGAGAGCGTGGCCGCGGCGATGATGGCGGAGTCCTTGATGCGCACTCCGTGGTGCACCTCGTACTTCTCCTTCAGGCCGCGGAGGATGGCGATAGTGTCGTCCACGTTGGGCTCGCCGACGAACACCGGCTGGAAGCGGCGCTCCAGGGCGGCGTCCTTCTCGATGTGCTTGCGATACTCGTTGAGCGTAGTAGCGCCGATGCAACGCAGCTCGCCGCGCGCGAGCGCGGGCTTCAGCATGTTGGAGGCGTCGATGGCGCCCTCGGCGGCGCCGGCGCCCACCAGGGTGTGCAACTCGTCGATGAACAGGATGATCTGGCCCTGGGAATCCTCGATCTCTTTGAGAACGGCTTTCAAGCGGTCCTCGAACTCGCCCCGGAACTTTGCGCCGGCCAGCATGCCGCCCAGGTCGAGGGCGACCAGGCGCTTGTTTTTCAGAACCTCGGGGACGTCGCCGGAGATGATGCGCTGGGCCAGGCCTTCGACGATGGCGGTCTTGCCCACGCCCGGCTCGCCGATCAGCACCGGGTTGTTCTTGGTGCGGCGGGAGAGCACGTGGACGACGCGCCGGATCTCCTCGTCGCGGCCGATGACCGGGTCGAGCTTGCCGCGGCGGGCCAGCTCGGTCAGGTCGCGGGCATAGCGCTGCAAGGCCTGGTACTTGGCTTCGGGATTCTGATCGGTGACCCGCTGCGAACCGCGCACTGAAGTGAGGGCGTTCAGGATCGCCTCGTAGGTCCCGCCCTGGGCGGCGAGCAGGCGCTGGGCAGCGTCGCCACGCTGCTGGGCGATGGCCAGCAGCAGGTGCTCGGTGGAGACATACTCGTCCTTGAAGTTGTCGGCTTCCTTAAAAGCCTGCTCGAAGACGTTGCCCAGCGGGCGCGATAGCACGGCCTGGGCCACGCCTGCGCCGGACACCTTGGGCAACCGCTCCATCTCGCGGGCGGTCTCTGCCCGCAGGGCCTGGGCGTTGACGCCGATCTTGGCCAGCACCGGGGATACGATGCCCTCCTCATCGGCCAGCAGGGCGGCCAGCAGGTGCAGAGGCAGCAGCTCGCTGTTGCCGTGCTGCGAAGCCAGGTCGTTGGCCGCCTGTACGGCTTCCTGCGCCTTCAACGTGAGTTTGTCCCAGCGGATGGCCATGTTGTTATCCCTCTTCTCTAACTCTGATGCGCGGCACGCGTGATCCTTCGGGCCTGAAGGCCCTCAGGACGACGCCGAAGAAATATGGGGCGGCCTAGCCGCCCCCTTTTTCTCATCGCTAGCGACTAGCGACCAGCTCAGGCCGCCTTGCCGGCGCCCTTTTCCGTGCTTTTCCCTTCGATCTGCTTGCCGGAGCCGATGTTCACCTTGATCTGCTTGGGCTTGGCTTCGGCGCGCTTGGCCAGGCGGATCTTGAGGAGGCCGTTCTCGAATTCGGCGTTGCACTGCTCCGGATCCACCGTGTTGGGAAGGGTGAAGCTGCGGGAGAAGGAGCCGTAGCGGCGCTCGATGCGGTGGAAATTCTCTTCCTTCTCTTCCTTCTCGAACTTGCGCTCGCCCCGGACCGTGAGGGTGTTGTCCTCCAGGCGGATGTCGATGTCCTTCTGCTCCACACCCGGCACCTCGAGCTTCAGGGTGATGGCATGCTCGTCCTCGTACACGTCCACCGGAGGAACGAAGCTGCCGGTCGTCATCAGCTCATCTTCGCGGCCAGGGGCGAAATCCTGGAACAACCGGTTCATGCGGTCCTGCAGAGTGCTCAGTTCGCGGAAGGGGTCCCAACGAGTCAAAAGCGTCATGGTTCGTTACCTCCAACTGATCTCGGTTGATTTGATGCTGCCATAAGCATGATGGAATCATAAAATCTTAGTGCATTATTGTCAAGACATAGAAGTAGCTTTATTGTCAATTAGTTATAGCCACTCTAAGTCTGGAGCCAGGGACTACTGAGCTGAGAGGATAACGCACTTCAGGTAGGAGGTCTCGGGGATGCCCAAGACCACGGGATGATCCTGGGCCTGGCCTCTCTTCTCCAGGATTCGGACCGTACGGCGGGCGTCGAGAGCGGCCTCGGTGAGCATGGCGAGAAAGTCGGCCTCGCTGACGTGGTAGGAGCAGGAGCAGGTCACCAGGGTACCGCCGGGGCGCAGCATCTTGAAAGCGCGCAGGTTCAGCTCCTTGTATCCACGCAGGGCGGTGTCGAGAGCGCGCTTGCTCTTGGCGAAGGCGGGCGGGTCGAGCACGATGGTGTCGTACTGTGTGCCGGCGTCGGAATAGTCGCGCAGCAGGTCGAAGGCGTTGGCCTCCATCCACTCGATCTCGCGGCCGTTCAGCGCGGCGTTCTGCTCCGCTTGCTCCAGCGCAGGGCGGGAACTGTCCACGCCGGTAACGCTGTCGCAGCGAGAGGCCAGGTGCAAGGCGAAGCCACCCTGGTAACAGAAGACATCGAGCGCCTCGCCGTGGGCGTAACGGGCGGCGGCGGCATAGTTCTCGCGCTGATCGAGGAACGAGCCGGTCTTCTGTCCGGCCAGGGCGTCGAAATGGAAGCGCACCCCGTTCATGGTGACGACGGTGCGCGACCGGTCCCCGCGCAGGATGCGGGTTTCGGCCGCGGGCAACTGCTCCAGCTCGCGAATGCGCGGCTCCACCCGCTCGACGATGGCGGCCGGCTGCAGCTCATCCGCGAGCTGCGCCATCAGCTCCTCTTTGCGCTGGTCCATAGCCTGGGTGAGCGCCTGGAAGGAGACAATGTCGTTGCAGCGGTCCACGATCAGCCCGGGCAGTCCGTCGGCTTCGCTGAAGACCAGGCGGCAGGCATCGCTGTCGTGTACGACCTGCTTGCGATATTCCAGGGCAGTGCGGAGCCGGTCGCGTAGCAACAGGGGGAGCTCGGCCGGCGGCAGCGGTTTGGGCGACACCATGCGCAAGGCGATCTGCGACGCGGAACTGTAGAGGGCGGAGCCCAGGACCTTGCCGCGCGCGTCCGCAACACTGACCAGCGTGCCCGGCGGGATGGCGTCGGTCGCGGTCACATCGGAGCGGTAGACCCACACGTGTCCGGCGCGCAGGCGGGCCACGCCTTTGGCAGTGATCTTAATCGTGTGACTTTCAGTCGAGATTGGCGCGTGCTTCGTCATCCGCAAGTTTGCGGGACGGCCCTACTGACCGGGAGTCTGGATGGGCTCTTCAGTGGCTTGGACTTGGCGCCTGAGTTCAGCAAGAACATCCGCCGGCAGTTGATCGTGGCAGGTTTCTTCCAAATTAGGCTGCTGCTCCACGTAGACCTGCAGACCGTGGTGTATCTCGTCTTGAAACACGTCCCCAAAATCCGCCTCTTGGCGGCGATCAATGTGCAAGAAGCGACCATCATCAGCATCGAAGTAACGGCGGCTACAGCTGCCCAAATGATTAACGTAGGCGACGAAGACGCTTCCATAACCGCTGTCGGCGAGGTAGTACCAAGCCTTCTCTACTCGATGCCCTCGTTTGCCGATCCGCCGCGTTGACGTGGTCTCCTCCTCGGGCTTCGAGGTGTCGTAGTACAGGATGCGCTGGCAGCTGTCGCAGGCCATGATCTCGCTGTTGGTGCGGACCTCGTTGTAGGTCTGGGGCCGCAGCATGACCTGGCAGGCGCTGCACTTGTGATCGCGGGCCTCGGCGAGCGCGTTCTTGCGCACGCCGGCGACCCGGTCGTAGTAGGCGAGATGGGCGGGGGCGATGGCGGCGCGCAGGCGGTCCTGCTGCCCGGTCCAAGCGGCCAGTTCGGCTTCGTCCTTGGCGGTGACGGCGCGCGCTTCCACCTTTTCTTTCTCGATCTCCGCGGCCTCGGCCTTCAGCTCCGCCTCCGCCGCCTTGAGCTTCTTTTCCAGCTCCTCGTTGCCGACCATGCCCTCCAGGATGCGGTCCTCGCAGGCGCGGATCTCGCTCTCGGCGAACTGGATCTCCTGCAGCAGGGCCTTGTACTGCTCGTTGGTCTTCACGCCCAGGGACTGGTCGCGGTACCTGGAGATCTTCTGCTGCTCGTCCTGGATCTTCTGTTCCTGCTTCCTGCGGTCGGTCAGGTTTGCGCTGATGGCGCTCTTGGTTCTCTCCACCTGCGACTTGGTATCGGCGAGCTGGGCCTCGATGGCGGCCATGCGCTTGGGCAGGGCGGCGACTTCGGCGGTCAGACGCGCGATCTCGCGCTCCACGCGCTGCAATTCGATGAGTTTTTCGAGGTCAGGATTCATCAGGGGAGCCTGTGGAAATTCTATCACGCGTGCCCGCACGAGCACTTTGCTGCGGCTGCGCCGGGGAGAATCCGGTGTATGATGCGGCCAACGAGGGGGGCCGCGGGAATCTTGGGAAACAAAGCCCGGGCTCCGCTCATCCAACCATCATGGGAAACCCGTGTGGCGAGCGGGTTTTGGGAAGAGGAGAGCGGCCCAGGGCCGCAACGGACGAACATGGAGATCCCGGAACGCTCGCAGGAACCGCAACCACAACTCTCCGCAGATCAGGTCGAGGAACTCCGCAAGATCCGCCGGCTGCAGATGATGATGAACATGGTGCTGTCGGTGCTCAGCCAGGACGAGGACCTGACCATCGAGGAGGCGTCGGAGCTGGTGGCCAGCACCAAGCGGGCGGCGCTGGCTATGTTCCCGGACAAGGAGTTCGCCTTCGACATCCTCTACAAGCCGCGGCTGGAGCGGGTGATGCGAGAGCGCTTCCGCATCCAGTGAGACCTACCTGGCCGGCGGATTCTCCGGGGCGCGCTCGATGCGGTTCAGGCGGAGGGTGAGCGTCCCCCAGAACATGCGGGCGCGCATCTGCACCGGGATGCGGGCAGCGTCGTCGGAGTACCAGAGCCACACCTTGCCGGGCTTCCTCTGCGCGCTGGCCGGCGATGCCAGCAGCTGGACCCGCACCGCGCGGAAGGTGCCGGCGGGAACCTTCACCGGCTCGCGGGCTTCGGCCGCCGCCTCCACCGTCTGCGTCTTGCCACCGTCGTTCAGCGGAAAGGTGTAGACGCTGCCGGTCTGGAGAGGCAGGGAGCCCAGGTAATAGATCCCGCTGAGCACATCGGTGACGCAGGGAGGGATGTCATTCTCGACGTGCTTGCTCTCGTTCGACTTCAGGTTCTTCTCGTCAAGGACAGCTTTGCTGCGGGCGTAGTCGAATCGGATGTCGGTTTCGCGCTTGCGGAAGCCTTCTTCCGTGTACTTGAGGATGTGCGAGGAGCAGAAGCTCTTGGCGTCGAAGGCGGATTCGAAGCGGTCGCGGACGGTGTAGAGCAGGGAAACGAATCCGGTGGAGACGGCGGTGCCCGACACCTGTTTTTCACCCTTGGGACCAGTCTGCAGGCGCAGGGTCGCGAGCCCGGCAGTCCAGAGCCTCCATTCGGCTTCGTAGTGGTAGGTCTCGGAGTCCGGCCAGTGGTGGCCGGGCTCCGGGGCGCGGACACTGGCCGCACTGATGGTGGCGGGCGCGGTCTGCGCGACCGGATACACCCGTGATCCCAGCATGGCCAGCAGTGCCAATGCGCAGATCCAGCGCGCAGCTTTTGCGATGATGGCCAGAGTCCCTCTACAAGAACCTCAGTTTGATGACGAGCGCCGCCAGCATGGCAACGGCCCCGAGCAAGGCATTGTACTCGCGGTGCTTCAGGTATCGTTCCCGGGAGAAGGCGCCGGGAACGCCGGCCGGAGTCACCCTGGGCAGCAGGCGCGGGACGCGCGCAGCGTATTCGTCAAAGCCGCCCAGGTGGGCCCGCAACCAGGCTTCTTCCCAGCGGATGACCGGGATGTAGACCGCTAAGAACAGTGCCAGCATGCCGGCCGCGATCCAGGGACTGCGAGCTGCGAGCGCAAATCCGGCGCCGACGAGGATCGATCCCAGGTAGAGCGGATTGCGGGTGTAAGCGTAGGGGCCGGATTGGGTGATCTCCTCCGCCTTGCTGACGTGTCCCGAGGCCCAGGCGCGCAAGGCCAGCCCCACGGCCGCCACCGCGGCGCCGGCGATGATCGAGGCCGCCGTGGGACGAGCCAGCCACAGGTACAGCACGGCGAAAACGAAGCCCACCGGGACGCGGATGCGCCGCGCCCATGTCCCCCAGTCACTCATGCGGCGACTCCAGGCCGAGATACGGCGCCAGCCACGGGGTCGGGCGCGTGTATCGCAGGCCGAGCGAGCGGCAGGCTCCGCGCAGCGCCTCCTCAGGCTTCGGAAACCCGTGGTGGACGAGGATACGCACGTTGGCCGGCTTGCGCGGCGTGCGCACGAGCGAGACGGGAAAGACGTACATGCAGTGCCGCTTGAAGCTGCGGCACCACTCCTCCGGCCACCATGTCAGGTTCTGCACCGCGGACGAGAGATACTCCTGCTCGTTGCGAAAGCGGGCCAGCACGTCGGCGGTCTGGGCGTGGAAGCGGGGCAGCACTTCCTGGTGGCGGCCTGCCTCGAAGCGGAACACCGAAGAATTGCCGACCTTGCGCCCGCCGCGCAGCCAGTCGCGGATAATGCAGAACTCACCCGGATGATCGAAGAAGCAGTCGATCGCATCCATGATGACAATGTCGAGATCGAGGAACAGGGTCGTGCCCTGAAGGCCGGTCTGCTTCTGATCGAGGATGCCGAGCTTGTTCCACCCGCGCTCCGGACCCGGCGGGAAGCTGACCCGAGGCAGCGGGCGAGCTTCCACCGGCGGCGCGACACCGGCGGGGTCGTCGGTGAAGCAGAGGAAGCGATAAGGGCGGAAAAGATGGCGCTGCACCATCTGGTACAGCCGATTCACGGAGGCGGCACCGTACTTCGTGCCCCACTTCATGCAAACGATGTTCACCGTCTGCGCAGGTTGCGAAGGCTTGTGCACGGAAAGATGAACGATTGTCTCATGCAGGAGCGGCCGGGGCGAACCTGCAGCTCACACCGGCCGTCCGCGGCGCCGGGCGATGGCGTCGAGCATGGCGTCGATCGCCGCCTGCGCGTCCACCAGTTCCATCTTCACCGGGACAACGGCCAGAGGCTTCAGCGAAGAGAAATAGCCGCCCAGGTTCACGGCATCTTTTTCCGTGGTGACGAAGCCGCCGGCGTCGCACTTCTGGGCCAGGTGCAGCAGTTCGTGGACGTCGTCCTTGGTGTAGCGGTGATGATCGCGGAAGACGGCCTCCCCCGCGGGCTCGATGCCCGCCTTGGTCAGCTGCAGGAAGAAGTTCTTGGGGCGGGCGATGGCGCAGAACGCCACCGGGCGGGGCGGGACATTCGTGGCCAGGATGCCGCGCCTCGCGCGCCAGAAAGCTCTGGCCGCGGGGAATGCGTGCGGTTCGGCGCCGCTCATGAGCACGACGGCGTCGGCGCGGCGCAGCGCGGTCAGTGCCTCGCGCAGGCGTCCGCGGGGCAGCAGGCGGTCGCGTGCCTCCTCGGGAGTCACCAGCACGACATCGAAGTCGCGGGCGAGTTGCCGGTGTTGAAAGCCGTCGTCGAGGAGGTGAAGCCGGGTCTCAAACAGCTTTTCCGCAGCGGCGCCGGCCTGGTAACGGTCTTCGCCGACCACCACCGGAACCTTGAGCTTGCGCGCGATGAGTAAAGGCTCGTCGCCGAACTCTTCCGGCAATCCCGCGGGGTCCACGACGCGCACGCCTGTGCTCTTGCGACCGTAACCGCGGGAGAGCACGTCGAAGGAGATGCCGCGCGCCTGCAGGAGTTCGCCCAGTGCGATCACGAACGGTGTCTTGCCCGAACCACCGGTCGAGATGTTGCCCACGCTGACCACGGGCCTGGCGAGGCGGCGCGCGGCCAGCAAGTCGCGGTCGTAGAGCTGATTGCGGAACGCGGTCACGAAGCTGTAAACGGAGGAAAGCATCATCCGGCGCGGCTCTCCACGGCCGGTAGAAGCGTCTCCAGCGCTTCCAGGGTGCGGGCGGTGGCGCCGGACTGCGAGCGAAAGACATCGGCCGCGCGCTGTCCCAGCTCGCGGCGGACGACGGAATCATCGAGCAAGCGCAGGAGTTCGGCGCTCAACCACTCCGGCGCGGCCACGCTGACCGCGCCGGCGCGGCTGAAGATGTTCACGATGTCGCGGAAATTCTCGGTGTGCGGTCCGGTCACGATGGGCACGCCGTGCTGCGCCGGCTCGAGAATGTTGTGCCCGCCGCGGGGGACCAGGCTTCCTCCGACGAAAGCCACGGACGCCAGCGTATAGACGGCGGCCAGTTCGCCGATGGTATCCAGCAGGATGACCGCCCCGGCGCAGGATTCCTGGCCGGTCATGCGGGAGCGCCTGATGAAACTCGAGCTGCTGCCCAACAGCAGGCCGGCGACCGATTCGAAGCGCTCCGGGTGCCGCGGCGCCAGGACCAGCGCCGTCCGCGGGTGCGACTTGAGCAAAGGGCGGAAGGCATCGAGCAGTAACGGCTCCTCCCCTTCCACGGTGCTGCCGGCGACGATGACCTGGTCCACGCCGGAACGGGCAAAAGCAGCGCCCAGCATCTCGACCACGGGCTTGGCCGCCGGGGCGGCGATATCGAACTTCAGGTTGCCGGCGACGCGCACGCGCTCCGCCGGCGCGCCGATCTCGACCAGCCGTTGGGCGTCCAGCCCGCTCTGCGCCAGGAAGACTGCGACGCGGCGCAGCACATGCCTCCAAACGAATCGCAACCACCGATACCGCGGAAAAGAGCGATCCGAGATGCGCGCATTCACCACCGCGACGCGCGCGCCTTGGGAATGGGCGGCGTGCAGGAAATTCGGCCAGAACTCGGTCTCCGCCAGCACCACCATCGCCGGACGCAACGCCCGCATGTAACTGCGGACACTGAACCCGAGGTCAAGCGGGAAAAAGAAGACGTTCTCCTCGCCGAATCGTTCGCGAGCCAGCTTCTGGCCGGTGGCGGTGGTGGTGGAGACGAAGAGCCGCCGCCCGGGATGGCGCGCGGCCAACCCCTCGACCAGCTTGCCGATCGCCAGCACCTCGCCGACCGAGACCGCATGCACCCAGATGCATCCCTCCGGCGACCGGCGCAGGATGCGCGGCGGCACGCTGCCCAGGCGCTCGGCCAGTCCGGAGCGGTACTTGCCGGCGGCGAGCATCTTCCACAGCCAGTAGGGAAGGGTCACCAGCAGCGCCAGCAACAGCGCCGCGCTGTAGAGGAAGTGCATCCGCTGGATTCTACGGCATGACAGCACGGGGGCAGCCGCTGGGTGGCGAAAACCGCCCTCCCGCGTCCATAATCGGTACATGCGCCGCGCGCTGATCCTCTCCGTCCTGGCGGGGTTGTCGCTTTCCGCCGCGCTGCTGATCGCCGACGATAAGGTCTTCGTCGCCCCCAAGGCCTACCACGCCAACACCTATCCCGCCCGCGACGAGCATCCCCTGGAGCACGTCAGCATCGCGGCGGATCCGTACGACCTGCCGGACAAGACGGCGGGCGTCTTCCGCGTGCCGTACAAGCAGGCGGGCTTCGTGCCCATCCGGCTGATCGTCTCCAACGACGGCGACTCGACGCTGGTGCTGAGCGACATGAAGGCCGAGTTGATCACTGTGCGGAAGGTCAAGATCCGGCCGGCGGTGCCCGACGACATCTATCGCAGGATCGCGAAGCAGGGGAAGCGTCCCGACGAGCCGCGTACCGTCCCGCTGCCCATCCCCCGCAAGGCGAAGCCCAGCGTGAGCAAAGAAGCGCAGGACGAAGTCGAGGCTTCCGGGTTCCTGGCCCGGGCCGTGGAGCCGCACAGCACCCAGGCGGGCTTCCTGTACTTCGACGTGGAGGGAATCTCCAATCCGTTGGCGGGCGCGTACCTCTATGTCACCGGGTTGCGCGACGCCGGGGGGCAGGAACTGATGTACTTCGAGATCCCGCTGGAAAAGTACCTGAGCTATCGCCCCGGGCATTAAGCGTTTGCCCGGCACTTCTTTCGTCCGGCGCTGTACTTCCGCGCATCTAGATGTGCACTGTTGGAAGATTGCGCGCCCAAGTGCCACCGCATAAGCTTGATTTCAGGCACCAGCAGGAGGCCGTTTCTGGCCACCACGGCCCCCTGATCCGCGGAAGGAGTGCGATCAGTTGATGATCAGAAGATGGTTTCTCGCCCTGGCCTGGACCGGCCTTTTTCTTTCGCTCAGCGCGTGTGGCGTTGGCGGCGGCTCACCCATCGACAAGGGGACGGGGTCCGCGCCTCTGAACGTGAATATCGGCGATGCTTCCGCGGACCGCATCGTCTCGTTCGACCTGACCATCAATTCCGTGACCTTGACCGGCAGCGGCGTCAGCGCCACCCTGCTGTCGACGCCGACCAAGGTGGAATTCAGTCACCTTTCGGGCACGGTCGCGCCGCTCTCGCTGGCATCGGCCTCGAACGCGACCTTTAACAACCTGACCATCACCCTGGCCGACCCGCACGTGACCATCATCAACGACCTCGGCGTTCCGGTGGCGGCCAATGCCAGCCTGACCCAAGCCAGCGTGTCGGTGCCCATCAGCGCCACCTTCAACAACACGGCTTCGACGCTGAACATCGACCTGAATCTCGCGCAGTCGACCACCTTGAATCTGGGAGTCAATCCGCCCACCGCCAGCATCGCCCCGATCCTCACCGCTGCCGTGGTGACGAACGCCGCCTCCAGCCAGACGCCGGAGACGGGCGGGTTCCAGGAGGTGACCGGCGCCATCAGCGGTATTGCCGGCAGTTCGTTCACCATCAGCGTGAAACAGGCCGGGGAGACACTGACCTTCGCCACCGACAGCAACACGACCTTCAGCGGGGTGAGCGGCGTTCCCGCCTTGCAGACCGGTAACGTCGTACAGGTGAACGGCGCCACCATGAACGATGGCACCTTGCTGGCGACCCGCGTGAGCCTTCAGGTCGGAGGCCCCGCCGGGCTGGAGGTGGAAGGGCTGGTCGCCAGCGTGACCGGCAGTCCGGCGACGAGCGTCGATGCAGTCGTGCACGATGTGGCGACCAGCAGCGCATCGCAGCCCGCTATCGCTGACATCGTGACCACCGACATCAGCACCGTACCCGCCAACAAGTTCCTGGTGAACAGCGCGGCCGACCTGACCGGAGTGGCCGTCGCCTTCGACGCCAGCCACGTGGCCGTGGGACAAAGCCTGGAACTCGATGCCGCCACCGCTGCGGCCAACAACATCGTCGCCGACCAGGTGCAGTTGAGGGACGGAACGTGGACCGGCACCATCACTGGCGCCATCATTCCCGTGGGAAACGCGACGAAGTTCACGCTCACGCTCCCCTCCGATTCCGCCCTGGTCAAGCTGACGGCGCCAACCCTGAACCCGGTGACGACCATCACCGTCTTCAAGCAGCCCTCCACCACGATGCTGAACGGGGTCACGATCACGCCCAACCTGGCGGTGCGGGTGCGGGGCCCGCTCTTCTTCGACGGCGCCAACTACACCCTGGTCGCGGTACGCATGACCACACCGTGACCTCCTGAGCCGCAGGGTGCGATATGCGATACTGAATCCATGCCCATGCCCGCGCTGCCTCCGGCCGAGCCCAAGTCCGTGGTTGTGAACCTGACGGCCGGCACGGGCATAGAGATCGAGTGGAAGGACGGCCACCGCAGCAGCTACACCTTCCAGTACCTGCGCGACGCCTGCCCCTGCGCCATGTGCAACGAGGAGCGCGACAAGACGGGGCGCGAGCCCGGGGAGGCGGCAAAACCCGCTGCCGGCGCGCTTCCCATGTTCAAGGCGGCGGCGAAGCCGGTCCACGTGGAGCGCATGGGCAAGTACGCGATCCGTTTCACCTGGAACGACAAACACGAGCACGGGATCTATTCCTGGGACTACTTCCGCCACATCTGTCCCTGCGCGGAATGCCGCGCCCTGCGCGCCGCCAGCCAGGAACCGACCACGAAGGTGCAGTAGGCGCAGTGCAGCATCTCCTGGACCAACTCAATCCGCAGCAGCGCAAGGCGGTGGAAACCGTCGCGGGCCCGCTGCTGATCCTGGCCGGCGCCGGCAGTGGCAAGACCCGGGTCATCACCTACCGCATCGCACACCTGATCGAGAACCTCGGCGTCTCGCCGGATTCCATCCTGGCGGTCACCTTCACCAACAAGGCGGCGGCGGAGATGGCGGAACGGGTGGAGAAGCTGACCAGCGGATCGCTGCTCCGCCAGCCCTGGATCTCGACCTTCCATTCCTTCTGCGTGCGGGTGCTGCGGCGCGACATCGAGGCGCTGAACGAGTTCCGCAAAGATTTCGCCATCTACGACGAGACCGACCAGCAGCAGGTGGTGAAGGCGGCCATGCGGCGGCTGGGCCTCGACGACAAGCAGACCAAGCCGCAGGCGGTGCTGGGGCGCATCTCCTGGGCCAAGAACCACATGCTCGACCCGCAGCAGGTCTTCCACAGCGCCAACGATCCGATCAGCGAGCGGGTGGCGCACGTCTTCGAGATCTATCGGCAGGAATTGCGCAAGGCCAACGCGCTCGACTTCGACGACCTGCTGTTAGAGGCTGTCCGCCTGCTGAAAGAGGCGGCCGAGGTCCGCGAGCGCTACAACCGCCGCTTCGAGTACATCCTGATCGACGAATACCAGGACACCAACCGCCCGCAGTACGAGCTCATGCGCCTGCTGGCCGGCGCGCACCACAACGTCTGCGTGGTGGGCGACGAGGACCAGTCGATCTACTCCTGGCGCGGAGCCGACATCCGCAATATCCTGGAGTTCGAGAAGGACTTTCCGGACGCGAAGATCATCCGCCTGGAGCAGAACTACCGCTCCACCCAGACCATCCTGAGCGCGGCCTCGGCGGTGGTGGCCCACAACGTCCAACGCAAGGGGAAGACCCTGTGGACGTCGCGCGAAGGCGGCGGCAAAGTCGGTTTCTACGAAGCCCCCGACGGCGAGAACGAGGCCTTGTTCGTCGCCGACCACATCTCCAAGTACGTGGCCCGTGCCCATCAGGAAGGCGTGGAGCAGCCGCGCGCTGCCGTACTGTACCGCACTAACTTCCAGTCACGGCTGGTGGAAGAGGCCATGCGCCGCTACGGGGTGAAGTACCACGTGGTGGGCGGCTTCTCCTTCTACGAACGCACCGAGATCAAGGACCTGATCTCGTACCTCAAGTTGATCCAGAACCTGGACGACTCCATCGCGCTGCTGCGGGTGGTCAACACGCCGGTGCGCGGCATCGGCAAGACCACGGTCGAGACGCTGGAGCGGATCGCGCTCGAGACCGGGATGTCGCTATGGGGAGCGATCGGGGAGGCAATCCAGCGGCACCTGCTGCCGGCGCGTGCCCTGGCAGCGTTGAAGGGCTTCCGGCAGGTCATCGAGGACGGGCGGGCGATGCTGGCGGGGACATTCGTGGAGAAACTGGCGGGTGAGCTGCAGGAGTCGTCAGTCGTCAGTCGCCAGTCGTCAGCCGAAGAGTCTATCTCGGAAGACGAGAGCGCGGCGGACTTCTTCAGTAAGCTTGCGGCCGACGACCGACGACCGTCGACCGACGACCAAGCGAGCGACCAGCGACTAGCGACTAGCGACCCAGTGGTCGGTTTCCGCTCCCCCGGCGGCCCCGCCACCTTGCCCGAGGTCCTGAAGTTCCTGATCGACCGCACCGGTTACATCAAGCAGCTTGAAGAAGAGGCGACGCCGGATTCCTTCGCCCGCATCGACAACCTGCGCGAACTGGTGAACGCCGCCATGGATGCGCGCGACCGCGGCGAAACCCTTTCCGATTTCCTCGACCACGCCGCCTTGGTCAGCGAAGCCGACGACTACGACGAGAAAGCGCAGATCACGCTCATGACCCTGCACGCTGCCAAGGGACTGGAGTTCCCGCTGGTGTGCCTGATCGGCCTGGAGGAGGGCCTGTTTCCGCATTCGCGGACGCTGATGGACCCGCCGCAGCTCGAGGAAGAGCGCCGCTTGTGCTACGTCGGGATGACCCGCGCCATGGACACGCTGCTGATCACCCGCGCCCGCTTCCGCCGGCGCTACGGCACCGACTTGCCGGATGCGACCGTGCCCTCGCGCTTCCTGGAGGAGGTCCCGCCGCAGTTGCTCGAGGACCTCACCGAGCCCCGCGGGCGAGGAACCGCGCGGGATGTTGTCGCCCGCGACTACGACCACGCGCACGATCGTTACGACGAGGACTTCGACCAGCGGCCCCGCTACGGCAACGGGCGCAAGCCGAAGACCTCGTACGGCGGCGCCACCTACAATTCCATCGACAACATCGCCGAGTTCTTCGCCTCGCGGGGCAAGAAGTTCACGCGTTCCAAGATCGAGGTGCCCACTTCGACCGGCAAAACCGGATTCCGCCCGGGCATGAAGGTGCGTCACCCGAAGTACGGCGAGGGGACGGTGTACAAGCGCGAAGGCGAGGGTGACGACGCGAAGATTACTGTACAATTCCCACGTTTTGGCCTGAAAAAGCTGGTGGAACGGTTTGCGCAGCTGGAACGCGCGTGACCGGGGAGGGTTCCGATGAAAAAGCTCTGGGCAGTCGCGACATTCATCGCGCTGGTCGCTATCGCCACCGGCCTGGCGCAGTACCGCTGGCCGAACATGACCACGGTGCAGAGAGTGTGGGTGGACAAGCTGGGCAACAACGATGACGCCGAACGCTTCCGCTTCCAGCTCGCCATTGAGCTGGGGCATAACGGCTTCACTGCCTGGGACCAGGCCGACGGCGCCGACGCCATCATCAAGGGCACCTTCTCCTACAAGAACTTCAGCGACAAGTCGGGAGCCGCCGCCAACCTCCGCATCATGAGCCCCGAGAACAAGGAGATCTGGGGCCTGAGCGTCAACGACCCGAAGACCGACCGCAAGGGCGATTCTTCCCTGTGGGTGGCGCAGGAGGTCGCGAAAAAGATGAGAGAGCAGAAGGCCAACGAGATCAAGTGGTTCAAAGGAAAGAAATAGTTTCGAGTTTCTCGTTTCTAGTTTCCAGAAAAGGCTGAGGATAAGAATGGCAAATACCAAGAACCTGAGCAGGGAAGAACGTAAGAAGGCGAAGCGCGCGGCGCGCAAGAAGCAGGCGCCGAAAAAGCCGCGTGAATACGCCCGCGGATCGAAGAAGAGAAAGGTCAAGAAGATGGCTCGCGGCCAGTCGAAGCGGACCTAGAGCACGAGACACGGGAGCTGGGCGCGGGACGCCCATCTCCCGAATACCAGGAGCGCCGTCTGGCTAGCCAACTACTCGCCACCAAATCCATCGACAAGCTGATCGCCGAGTCGGAGGAGCCGGAGCACCGGCTGAAAAAGACGCTGGGCCCGTGGAGCCTCACCGCGCTCGGCATCGGCGCGGTCATCGGCTCCGGCATCTTCACCGTGATCGGCACCGCGATCGCCGGCCAGAAGTTCGAAGTCTCCTCGATCCTCAACGCTCCCCTGCTGGACTACCTGGTCCACCATTCAGCGACCTTCGGCAGGCCGGGAGCCGGTCCGGGGATTGCGCTGTCCTTCGTGCTGGTTGCGGTGGCATGTGCGTTCACAGCTCTGTGTTACGCGGAGCTGGCGTCGATGATCCCCATCGCCGGCAGCGCCTATACCTACACCTACGCCACCATGGGCGAACTGATCGCCTGGATCATCGGCTGGGACCTGATCCTGGAATATGCCGTCAGCAACATGGCCGTGAGCGTCGGCTTCGCCGCCCACCTGGTCGATCTGTTCGATTGGTTCAGCATCCATCCGCCCCTGCGATGGATCTCCCCGGCTTACTTGCCCAGCGGGCTCTCCGATTTCGCCGGGAACGAGCTGTACAAACCGGGCTGGCATTTCGGTTTCAACATTCCGGCGTTCCTGGTGGTCATGATCCTGACCGTGCTGCTGGTGCGCGGTATCCGTGAATCGGCGGAGGCGAACAATGCCATGGTGATGCTGAAGATCGCCGCCATCATGGCCTTTGTCATCGCCGGTTCCTATTACGTCAAGCCGGCGAACTGGCACCCATTCCTGCCCAACGGCTGGGCCGGCGTGCTCACCGGCGGCTCGATCATATTCTTCACCTATATCGGCTTCGATTCGGTCTCGACGGCAGCGGAGGAGGCCAAGAACCCGCAACGCGACTTGCCCATCGGCATCATCGCGACTCTCATCATCTGTACGCTGCTCTATATCGCGGTCGTGGTGATCCTGACCGGCATGGTGCGATGGGAGACATTGATCGACGATGCTGCCCCGGTCGTGAACACCATGCGCAAGCTGAAGATGCATGGCGTGCGGCTGGCGGTCTTGCTGGGCGCGATGATGGGCATGATCTCCTCGCTGCTGGTCTTCCAGCTGGGCCAGGCGCGGGTTTGGTTTGCCATGTCGCGCGACGGCCTGCTGCCGAAGATGTTCGGCTATGTCCATCCCCGGTTTCGCACTCCCAGCATCGCCACCTGGGTGGCGGGATTTCTGGTCGGCATTCCTGCCGGCATGTTCGATATCGGCACGTTCGCCGATCTTTCCAACATCGGCACCCTGTTCGCGTTCGCGCTGGTGGCGGGCGGGGTGCTGATCCTGCGTTACCGCGATCCCCACCGTCCGCGCTCCTTCCGCGCGCCCGGTGGGCCGGTGGCACCGGTGATGACGATCCTCACCTGTCTGCTTCTGATGGCCGGGCTTCCAATCATGAATTGGATCCGGTTCCTTACCTGGCTGATCATCGGGTTGGTCGTGTATTCGCTCTATGGCCGCCGGCACAGCGAGTTCGCCGGCAGGCAGGGGTAGCGATGGCCCCGGCGCAGCCAAGTCCTTTCATCCTGGCGCTGCCCAAGGCGGAATTGCACGTTCACCTCGAAGGTTCGGTCGAGCCCGAGACGCTGGTCGAACTGAGCCGCCGCCACGACCATCCGGAATTCACCCTGCACGATGCCGAACGTCTCTACCGCTACCAGGATTTCGGCGCTTTCCTGGCGGCCTTCAAGACGGTGAGTGAACTGGTGGTGGACCCGGAAGACTACGAGCTCATCACCTACCGCCTGATGGAGCGGCTGCACGCCGAGAACGTGGTGCACGCCGAGGTGTATGTATCGGTCGGGGTCGCGCTCTGGTACAAGCGGGACTTCGCGCCCATCTTCGAGGCGCTGGAGCGCGGGCGCCGCCGCGGCGAGCGCGATTTCGGCGTCTCCGTACTCTGGCTCTTCGATGCGGTCCGGCAGTTCGGGCCCGACCGCGCCCGCCGGGTGGTGGACCAGGCGGCCCGCTACCGCGAGCGCAACGTGGTGGGCATCGGCCTGGGTGGCGACGAGCGCCGCGCGGGGCCGGAATTGTTCCGCGACGTGTATGCCTATGCCGCCGACCACGGCCTCCATCTCACCTGCCACGCCGGCGAGACCGCGGGGCCGGAATCCATCTGGGGAGCGCTCAACCTCAAGGCCGAGCGCCTGGGCCACGCCCTTACCGCCGAACGCGACCGCGAACTCATGGCCGCCCTCGTCGAGCGCCAGGTCCCGCTGGAGATTTGCATCAGCAGCAATCTCCGCACCGCATCCTGCTCGCGCATCGAGGACCACCCGGTTAAGCGCTATTTCGATCTCGGCGCCATGGTCACTCTCAACAGCGACGACCCGGCGATGTTCGGCACTTCGCTCGGCCGTGAATACCAGATCGCGCAGGAGGCCTTCGGCTTCACCGATGAGCAGCTGCGCGAAGTCGCCCGCAACTCCTTCGAGGCGAGTTTCCTCGCGCCGGAGAAGAAGCTGAGCTATCTGGACCGCCTCGACGCCCTGCCGCCGTTCGCCGAGCGGCCGGTGCGGCACTCATGAGGATCCTCCGCCAGTTGCTGGCCTGCCTGCTGCTGTGTACCTGCGCGCTGGCAGCCGAGCCGAACAGCCGCGCCCTGGCCATCACCAACGTCAACATCGTGGACGTCACCGACGGCAGCGTGGAGCGCAACGTCACCATCTACATCCGCGGGAGCCACATCCAGTGGGTGGCCAAGGTCGCTATGCTGGAGCACGGCGAGCACCTGCAGGTGGTCAACGGTGTCGATCGCTACGTGATCCCCGGCCTGTGGAACATGCACATGCACCTCGTCCAGGACGTGCCCGCGGACTACACCGAGAAGGTGCTGATGCCGTTGATGATCGCCAACGGCGTGACCGGCGCTCGCGATATGGGCGGGAATCTCACCCGGCTGAAGGCGCTGCGGGAGCGCATCGCTTCCGGCGAGCTGCTGGGTCCGCGCATCGTGTTGGCCGGTCCTATGCTCGATGGTCCGCAGCCTGCCTATTCCGATTCCCTCGCCATTTCCACTACCGAGGATGCGCGCACCGCGGTGCGCCTGCTCAAAGAACAAGGGGTGGACTTCATCAAGGTCCAAAGCCTTCTGCCGCGCGCTGCCTATTTCGCGGTGGCCGACGAGGCCAAGAAGCAGGCGCTCAATTTCGTCGGTCATGTGCCGGACGCGGTCACCGCGGCCGAAGCTTCGCAGGCCGGGCAGCGGAGCATGGAGCACATGCTGAACATCCTGCGCGGCTGCTCCACCGAGGAGCGGCCGATCATGGCGGCGGCCGCAGAATTCGCGGCCCGCGCGGGGACGGTCACGCCGGCCCAGGCCAGCGCCTTCGGCCAGGCCCAGCGGGAACGCATCCTCAGGACCTACAGTCCGGCGCGCGCCGACGACCTCTTCCAGCGCCTTCTCTCCAATCGCAACTGGCAGACGCCCACCCTGGTGCAGCTCCGTTTCTTCGAGTACGCCGACGTCGGTGAGTGGGACCGCGATGCCCGCATGAGGTTCGTCCCCGCTTTCCTGCGCGACAGATGGAAGCAGCAGCGGGAGGACTTCCTGAAAGAACGCTCGCCGGCCAATCTCGCCGGCTGGAAGGCGTTCTTCCGCAAGACCCGCCAGCAGCTCGCGCCCATGCGCCGGGATTATGTCCACTTCCTGACCGGCACTGACAGCGGCCCCTACGCCTTTCCCGGCTCCGCGCTGCACGACGAGCTGGAGCTGCTGGTGGAGAACGGCCTGTCCCCGCTTTCAGCCCTGCGCGGCGCCACCATCGAAGCCGCCATCGTGATGGGCCGCCAGCGCGACACCGGCGCCATCGCGCAGGGTAGATTCGCCGACATCGTCTTCCTGGACGGCAATCCGCTGGAAGACATCCGCAACGTGCGCAAGGTCTCCGCCGTGGTGTACAACGGCCATTTTTACGACCGCCGGGACCTTGCGAAGATAACGGAGGCGGCGGCCCAGGCTGCCGGGGCGATGAAGTGATGGTCCGACCGGCCATGACGCAACACATCGGCATCGTCGCATGCAGCGCCGAGGGGGCCGCGCTCTGCTACCGCACCATCTGCGAGGAAGCCCAGCAGGAACTCGGCCGCCACTATCACCCAGAAGTTTCCGTGCATACCCATTGCCTCGGGGAGTACATGCGCTTCGCCGAGGTTGACGACTGGGACGGCGTCGCCGGCTTGATGCTCTCGTCGGCGCACAAGTTACACAAGGCGGGCGCCGACTTCCTGATCTGTCCCGATAACACCATCCACCAGGCGATGCGCCTGGTCACTCCCAAGTCGCCGCTGCCCTGGCTGCACATCGCCGAAGAGGTGGCCAACGAGGCCCGGCGGCGGGGATACAAGCGCGTCGGCTTGACCGGGACCAAGTACCTGGTGCGGAGCGGCGTCTATCCCGAGAGGCTGGAAGCCGCCGGCATCGGCTATGTCCGTCCCAACGCCGCGGAGCGCGAGAAGATCAACGACATCATCTTCGATGAGCTGGTGCACGCCATCTTCACCACCAAGTCGCTCGAGTACTTTCAGCAGGTGATCGAGCGCATGAAGCACGAGGATTGCGATGCGGTGGTGCTGGGCTGCACCGAGATCCCCCTGCTGGTCAACGACGCTAACTCGCCCCTGCCCACCCTCGACTCCACCCGCCTGCTGGCCCGCGCCGCCCTCCGACGAGCTATCGTCCCCAGGATGGCCGCCAGCCCCAGGTAGTCTCGGACACGAAAAACGTTCGTTTTCGGCGAATCCTTTTCCCAAACCTGCAGCTCCTCCCTTGTAGGAGCTCTGAAGAATGGCCACTGTCTCTGACTTACAAAAGCTATGTGCCGGCGGGTCACGCCCCCAGATCGTGGATGTGCGCTCCGCGCCGGAATTTTGCGCCGGACACATCCCCGGCGCGGTCAACATCCCGCTCGACCAGCTCGAGTCGCGGCTCGGCGACCTTGCTGCCGACGCGCTGCTCGTCCTTGTCTGCCAGCGCGGGACCCGCGCGGCAATGGCCGCCACCTTGCTGAACGGCTGTCGCCGCTCGACCGTGCTCGAGGGCGGCACCAGCGCCTGGTCTGACGCCGGGCTGCCCCTGGTGCGCAGCGTCAAGATGCGCTGGGCGCTGGAGCGCCAGGTCCGCCTCATTGCCGGCCTGCTGGTGCTTACGGGCGCTGTCTTGGCGCTGCTGGTGGACCCGCGCTGCCTGCTGCTCTCCGGCATCGTCGGGTTGGGACTCACGTTCGCCGGCCTCACCGATATCTGCCTGATGGCATCTGTGCTCACTCGTATGCCCTGGAATCGCGCATCCGTGAGCGGGCGACCGAAGGTGGTGGCCTCATGCTCGATGTAGCGGAAGTCACAGCATCCGCTTGCGGCGGGTGTCACAATGTCCTGGTGAATTTCGAGGCGCTTACCAACCAGCACAAGGACGCCGTGTACCGGCATATGATCCGCGTCTGCGGGAACCGCGAGGATGCGGAGGATGTGCTCATCGAGGCCCTGCTCAAGGCCTACCGTCACCTGGACCAATTGCGGGCGTCGGCGGCGTTCCGTTCGTGGCTGACGCAGATCGCTCGCCGTGTCTGCTGGCAACTGAAACAAAGCGAATCTCTGCAACCACTGCTCCAGCTCTCCGGCATGGAAGACGAAGGCCGTCAGATCGCTTCCACCGCGCCGCCGCCGGAAGCTCAGGTAGCCATGCGCGAGATGAAGCGTCTGCTCGACCAGGCGATCGCAAATCTGCCGGCCAAAGAATCCGAGGTGTACCGGCTGCGCGAGATCGAAGAAATGCCGGGCGACCAGGTGGCGCGGCGCCTGCAGATCTCCACCGCGGCCATGAAGTCGCGCCTGCATCGCGCCCGAAAGCTCCTGCGCGAGCATTTGGATTCGGCTCTCAGTGGCGCGAGTCCCAAGAAGTTGGAATCGGTAAAGCAGTGACTAGTCGTGATCATTCATTCTGAAGTTGGAGGCCATCATGGAAGTCTTGATCGAACATCTTGGTGCGGTGCAGTTTGAGATCCGCGCCCGGCAGCACAAGATCGCGAGTGACCAGCCGCGGGAGAACGGCGGCTTCGACGAGGGCATGACCCCGCCCGAGTTGTTCCTCGCAGCCCTGGGCTCGTGCGCCGGTTTCTACGCGGCACAGTATCTGAAGAAGCGCAATCTGGCCGCCGAAGGTACCCGCGTGCGGGTCACCGCGGACAAGCTGCCTGGCCCGGCTCGACTCGACAACTTTCGTATAGAGGTCGAAGTGCCGCTGGAGATCGATGAAGTCAACCGCAAGGGCGTGGAGGACGCGGTCCACCACTGCCTGATTCACAACACGCTGCTCCAGCCGCCTTCCATCACGATCGATGTGCATGCGCCTGCCCTGGCGCGCTAGCGGGCGCTAGTCGCCGATCTGCACCAGGCCGCCCTGAGGCTGGGAGGCGGGGCGGCTCTGCGGGCCGCGCCAAGAATCCAGATACGACACCTGGTGCACGCACGATACCGTGCAGTGCGGCGCGCACGACTTTTCGGTCAGGTATTCGCGCCGGATGTCTTCGACCGTGTACTGTGCGAGCGGCTTGGCCGGGTAGCCGCGCTGCTGCGAGCAGTAATGCACCAGGCCGTTCTCGCAGATGTAGAGGTAGCGGGCGCCGGAGCGGCAGCGCCAGTTGTTCGGCCGCCCGTGCGCGATGTTGTCCTGGAAGTAGTTGATGCGGGCGTAGCTGGCCTTCTCCATGGCGCGCATCTGGCTGTAGACCGTGCGCTCTTCCTCGCCCAGGGGCAGCAACTGGCCGTCGCCGTTGTGGATGATGCCGACGGTGGAGGTAAAGCCCAGCTCCAGCGCCCGGCGTCCGATGGTCAGGGCGTCCTGCGGATTACGGATGCCGCCACCCACCACCGAATTGATGTTCACGTGGAACTCGGCATGTTCCGCCAGCAGTTGCAGCTTCTTGTCGAGTACCTTCAGGCTCTTCTTGGAGATGTCGTCGGGCTGCACATTGTCGATGGAGATCTGCAGGTGCTCCAGCCCGGCGCGATTCAGCCGCTCGATGCGCTCGCGGGTGAGCAGGTAGCCGTTGGTGATGAGCCCGGCAATCATGCCGCGCCGGCGGACATGGCCGATGATGGCGTCGAGGTCGGGATGCAGCAGGGGCTCACCGCCGGAGATGGTGATGATGGTCGTCCCCAGCGCCGCCAGCCGATCCAGCCGCTCGTGGACAGTCTCCAGCGGGACGGGCTTGGAGAAGTCGTCGTACTCGTTGCAGTAGGCGCAGGCGAGATTGCACCGGCGCACGGGGATGACGTGGGCCAGCACTGGGTGGTCGGTGGACCACAGCGCCTTAGCGATCATTTTCAGTTCGCGCCCCCGGGTGCGGATAGCCCGGGCTTTGCGGCGCAGAAGCACCCCTGCCGTCGGCATGTCTAAGTGATTGATTACACTCCCCCTCTGGCCGATTCAGGAACCTGGCCGTAGGGAACGGCGATATTCCGGGTCCGAACTGCTCCCTGCGGCCCTAAAAGGCTGCGGCCATCGCCCCCGTAAGCAGCTTCCAGCCCAGGTAGAGCGCGGCGATGGTCACGATGGCAGTGGGCCGCTTGACCTTGCTGACCGTCGCCACCCCGATCCCCATCAGTACGATGCTCCAGATCACAATGGCGTCCACGCCGGAAAGCAGCGCGTAAAGAAACTTGTTGGTGGTCGCTGGATCCAGGTAATAGGCGATGTTGGTGCCCGAGGGATTGGCGACGTTGTACTTGTCGGGTTCCAGCCCGGGCGCCACCAGCAGGACGATGGCCAGCACCGTCCCGATCAGGTGCACCAGGCTGGAGTAGCTCACGATCGCCAGCATGGTCGGGAACTTGAGTTGCGCTCCCATCCCCGCATTGAACACTCCCAGCAGGATCCCGGCGGTGATGGCGTATACGATCAGCAGCGTGATGGGGGAGGCATAGGACACTACCCGCACGATCACGGCCGAGCGCGCCAGTGCCTGCTGCCGCTGGTCGGCCGGCAGTTTGTCGAACTGCTCCGCCCGGCTCGATATGGCGATCTGGTTGGCGCTGATCTGCTCGAAGCCCACGCGCTGCCCGAGCAGGACTACGAAGATCAGGCTGGCCGCCGACACCACCAGCCACGGCGACCACCAGCGCGAGGCGCGCGGCAGGTCCCCGAAGGTCGCGGAAGGGTCGCTGATCACGTTCACCAGGCGCTTGATCTCCGGCAGTGGAGGATTCTGCTCGGACGGGACGACAGGCATGCTTCCGGGAGTGCTCATGTGTGCCTTTGCTATGGATTTCGCGCCGCATACGTATAGCACACCGGCGATGAGTCGGCCAGTCGGCGGCCGCCAGTCGAGCCCGCAGTCAAGTCGCGACTTCGACCTCGGGCACGGAGTCCAGCAAGGTTCTCGTATAGGAGTGCTGGGGCAGAGCGGTGATCTGCTCAGCCGCACCGACCTCCACGATCTTTCCCTGGCTCATCACCGCGATGCGGTCTGAGATGTAGCGCACCAGCGGCATGGAGTGGGAGATGAAGAGGTAGGTGAGCCCGAACTCCTTCTGCAGACGCTTCATCAGATTGACGATCTGGGCTCCCACGCTGACGTCGAGTGCCGAGACCGGCTCATCGGCCACGATGAACCGGGGCCGCACCGCCAGCGCCCGGGCGATGCCGATGCGCTGCCGCTGCCCCCCGGAGAATTCATGCGGGTAGCGGCCCAGCGCCGATCCGTCCAGCCCGACCGCCCGCAGCAGTTCGCCGGCGCGGCTGCGCCGCAGCGAATGCGACAGACCTTGGTGGATCAGGATCGGTTCGGTGACGATGCTCTCGACGTTCATCCGGGGGTCGAGCGAGCCGAACGGGTCCTGGAAGATGATCTGCATCTGACGGCGGAGCGCCCGCAACTCGTCGGCCGACGCTGCGGTGACGTTCCGGCCGTCGAAGACGACCGAGCCCGAGGTCGCCTTGATCAGGCGCAAGATCAGCCGCCCCAGCGTGCTCTTGCCGCAACCGGACTCCCCCACGAGGCCGAGCGTCTCTCCGGCTTTGATGTCGAGCGAGACGTCGTCCACCGCGCGCACCCCGGGCCTGCCGTGGCCGCCGAACATGGTCTCGCCCGCGGGGTAGACCTTCACGAGGTTGCGCACTTCGACCAGGTGCATGTCGGGTCGTTATGGGTTCGGCTGTTTGCGCCGCCAACGGGGCAGGTTTCCCTGGGGCTGGCCCTGCTGCAGCACCTGTTCGGATTGACGTTGCCGGGCGGCCTTGCAGGCCTCGATGCCCTTCTGCGCCCACTGATTGTTAGGGTCCAACTCCAGCGCCGCGCGGAAGCTGGCCATGGCCGCGCCGTACTTGCCGTTGTCGTACTGCTGCTTGCCTATTTGCAGTAGCCGCTTGACGTCAGGACTCATCGCCGCAGGATGCATCTCCAGGTTAGTCGTCTCGGGTTGAGGCTGGGCGGCTTGCTCCTTGGGCTGCTCTGCGACTTTCTTTCTCTTCGGCGAGGGTGTAGCCGTCTCCGGCTTCGAGACTGTCTTTTCTTTCACCGGAATGGACGCAGGCTGCACCACTGGTTCGGAGGCCGGTTGTTTCACGGTTTCAACGGGCACACTCGCGGGCTGAACGACCGGGGGTGCGGGAGTCTGAGCGGCTGCCTTTCTCTGCTGCCGCACCACCATCCCAAGGACGCCCAACACCAGGACAGCAACCAGCGCCGGGATCAGCCAGCGCCGTCCGCTGGCGGGTGTCGGCGCAGGTTTGGCCGGGGGCTTGGCGATGGGAGCAGGGGCCTTCCGCGGAGGCGAGATGGCCACCGTCTTGTCCATGGCAGCCGGAGCCGCCTTGGCGGCAGCGGCAACCGGCGTCGCCGCAGGTCCGGGCGACATGGCCGTTGGCGGGTACGTGGGGGCTTCGCTGGCACTGACCGGAGTGCCCACCATCGTACCCGGGACCGGCGTCGCCGCTTTGGCCATCACGGTGGGCGTGATGATTCTGGTGGCGATGCCGGTTTCGGATGTGGCCTGCTTCCCGGCTGCGGCCAGTGCCTCCAGCATTTCGTCGGCGGTCTGGAAGCGCTTGGCGGGATCTTTTTCCAGCGCCTTCATCAGCACCATGGAGAACGCCGGGGGGATATTCAAGTGGGGGCACATCAGGTGCGGTGGTGTGGGCGTGGTCTGCAGGTGGTGCAGCAGCAGCCCCATCGCGGTGTCGGACTCGAACGGCTGCCTGGCGGTCAGCATCTCGTAGACCACTACGCCCAGCGAGTAGAGATCGGCGCGGCCATCGATCTGGTCGCCGCTGCGGCCCATGGCCTGCTCCGGCGAGATGTACTGCGGGGTGCCCACGACCATGCCGGTCTGGGTAGCGGTGTAACCGCCGCCCACATCCATGGCGCCTTCACGCACTTTGGCGATGCCGAAATCCAGCACCTTCACCAGGTCCTCGCCGGAGGGCTGCGCCACCAGCAGGATGTTGTCGGGCTTGATGTCGCGGTGGGTGATGCCCAACTGGTGGGCGCAGGCCAGCGCCGACGAGACCTGGCGGGTGATGTGCAGCGCGCGCTCCACCGGCAGCGGCCCGCTGTGCTGGATCATGTTCCGCAGGTCCCGCCCCTTCACGTACTCCATGACCATGAACAGCCGGCCGTCTTCGGTAGTATCGAGGTCGTCCACCCGCACGGCATTCGGGTGCTGCAGCTTGCGGGTGACGATGGCTTCGGTGCGGAAGCGCTTGATGAAGTTGGAATCGTCCATCAGCTTGCTGCTGACGACCTTGATGGCGCGTTCCTCGTTGAAGGCGAGATGCTTCACCCGATAAACCGTCGCCATCCCGCCAGAACCGATCTTGTCCACGATCTGGTACTTGTCGCGGATGATCAGCCCCGGCATGAGTTCCGAGACGACCCGCAGCACGGTCTGGTCCTTGGGGCAGGTGTTAAAGCCGGTGGGATAGGTCGCGTTGCAGGTCTCGCAATATTTCATGGCGGAAGCTGTTCCGGAGTGGCCGAATCTTATCGCGGAAAACAACCCGGCAGGGGGCAAAAAGTCGTCGCCGGGTTACCTAGGATGGGCCACAGAAGAAGAAACACCGCCTGCACGGATCCAGGGTGGAATAGACGAGAAGCCTTTTCTGTTGCCCGCGTGGGAGTGAGTACTTCTTGTTCGTGCTGCTGTTACAATATGCGCATTCCCTTTGCGAGACGCTCCTATTGATTGAGCTAGCGCCTTCGATCCTTTCGGCCGATTTTGCCCGCCTGGCGGAGGAAGCCCGCGCCGCCCTGCAGGGGGGCGCTACCTTGTTGCACGTCGATGTAATGGACGGTCATTTCGTGCCCAACATCACCATCGGGCCCCCGGTGGTGGCTGCCCTGCGCAAGGTGGTGGAGGCGCCGCTGGACGTCCACCTGATGATTGAGAACCCCGACCAGTACATCCCGGCGTTCCTGGAAGCGGGTGCGGATTGGATCTCGGTGCACCAGGAAACCTGTCGCCACCTGCACCGCACCCTGGAATCGATCCGCGGGCGCGGGGCCCGCGCTGGAGTGGTAGTGAACCCGGCTACCCCGGTCGAGACCCTGGAGGAAGTCCTGGAGATGGTGGACTTTGTCCTGGTGATGTCGGTGAACCCCGGTTTTGGAGGACAGAAGTTCATTCCCGGCTCGCTGGAGAAGATTCGCAAGCTGGTCAGCATGCGCAACGCCCGCGGGGCCGGTTTCCGCATCGAGGTGGATGGCGGCATCGGGCTGGATACGATCGGCGACGCGGTACGCGCCGGAGCCGAGATCCTGGTGGCCGGCAACGCCGTTTTCGGCAAGGGGGATGCCGCCGAGAATGTCCGGCGGCTGCTGAAAGCGGCTGCCGAGGCCACTCTCCAGCGGGTCTAGAGACATTGAGGTAGGTAGGTCATGCAGAAACGTCTTCTTCTCACCGTCCCCGTGCTCCTGTTGGCCATCGTTTTGGTTGGGTGTCACAAGGGCAAAGTCCAGAACCCGATCGCCAACGTCGATTCCAAGCAGCCCGACAAGGTGCTGTTCGACCGCGCCATGCAGGCCCTGGCCCAGCACAAGCACGACGTGGCCCGCATGACCCTGCAAACGATGATCAACACCTACCCCGATTCGGAATACGTCGCCCGGGCCAAGCTGGCCATCGGCGATAGCTGGTACGACGAAGGCGGCGCCGCCGGCTTTGCCCAGGCCGAGATCGAATACAAGGACTTCATCACCTTCTTCCCCAACATGCCAGAGGCGGCCGAGGCCCAACTCAAGGTCGCCAACATCCATTACCGGCAGATGGAGAAGGCGGACCGCGACTTCACCCACGCCAAGCGCGCGGAAGAGGAGTACAAGCAGCTCCTGCTGCAGTTTCCCGACAGCAAGCTCGTGCCCGAAGCCAAGCAGCGTCTTATGGAAGTGCAGGAAGTGCTGGCCGAGCGTGAGTTTCGCATCGGCCGCTTTTACTACCTGCGGCCCAACTACTCCGCAGCCATCGCCCGCTTGAAATCCCTGAGTGATGCCTACCCGCTCTATAGCGGGGCCGAAGAAGCGTTGTACATCCTGGGGCAGATCTACGAACAGGAGGCCAACGCCGCGCGCAGCAATCTGAAGGCGCCCGAGGCGGCGAAAGGCGCCGTGATCCAGGATTTCGAGAAGAAAGCCCAGGATGCGTACTCCCGCATCATCACCCGTTATCCGGTGACGCCCCGCGCGCAGGACGCCAGGAAACGCCTGGAAGCCCTCCACCTGACGGTGCCCACGCCCACGGAGGCCGCCATCGCGCAGAACAAGGCGGAGGAAGAAAGCCGGCAGCAACTGGGGCGCTTCGGACGGCTGATGATGAACCTCCATCGCCAGCCCGATGTCTCGCAGGCCGCCAAGGTGGGCGAGCCCACTCTGGTGGAGCCCAAGCAGACCGGCGCTCCCGAAGTCAATCGCGACATCACCGCTCTCTTCTCGGGCAGTCACGGGAACGCCTCGTCGCACGACCTTTCGGTGAGCACCGATTCGACGGCCACCCCCGGCCCCAATCAGCCTGCGCCTCGCTCCGATGCCGGCAATGTCGCGGAGCCTCCGCTTCCAGCCCCGCCGCAATTGAACCAGGCTGCGCCTGCGCCAAGCCAGGTCAATGATGCAGCCAGCGGCAAGGACTCCGCGACTACGGGCGCGAGCGATTCGGCCGCCGCCGACAGCTCCAAGTCCGACAGCTCCAAGGATTCGAAAGAAAGCGGCAAGACCGAGTCCTCAAGCAAGAAGAAGGGCAAGAAAGGCCTGCGCAAGCTCATCCCGTTCTGAATGCCGGCGGGCGGAAACCGGCTCCGCCCGCGCAGTTCCATGGCGGGTTTAGGCGCTCTCCAGGCCGGAGTTTTGATTGACTTTGCCCATCCATTAACAGTAAGTTTTCTCCGCACCGCCCCCCGGTCAAGGAATCCCCGTGGCTCTAAAGGTCCTACTCGCCGATGACAGCATGACTGCCCAGAACATGGGCAAGAAGATCCTCACCGAAGCTGGATACGAGGTTGTTGCGGTCAGCAATGGCGCCCAGGCGGTGAAGAAGATCGCCGAGCACAAACCCGACCTCGCCGTGCTCGATGTGTTCATGCCCGGCTATACCGGCGTCGAGGTCTGTGAGCGTGTCAAGAAGGCGCAAGAGACCGCCCACATGCCGGTGCTGCTGACGGTCGGCAAGATGGAGCCATTCAAACCCGAAGAGGGCACCCGCGCCGGCGCCGATGGCCTGGTGGTCAAGCCCTTCGAAGCTTCCGACCTGCTCGCCGCCCTCAAGAAGCTCGAGGAAAAGCTGGCCGCCGCGGCCGTACCTGCTGCCCAAGACACTACGGTCAAACTCCCGGTGGAAGAGTTCCAGGACGCCTCGTACGAGGAGTGGAAGGTGTCTTCACCAGAGACTGAGGCGGAAGCTCCCGAGGCCGCAGCCATCGCGGTCCCGCACGAAATGGCAGCCGCGCCCGCTTTCGGCATGGAGTCCTTCGAGGAAGCGGCGCCCGTCCCGGCCTCGATGGCCGAGACCCAGCCCATCTCGGCTCCTTCGACCGCGCGCACCACCGAACCGGTCGTTCCTCCGGATCTGCGCCCCACCGCGCCCATCACTCCACCCCCCGAAGTCTTTGCCGAACCTGCGGCCCGCACTACGGCCGAGATGCCAGCCCCGCTGCAAGCCGCCGCTGGCGCTGCCGCCGCTCCTGCGTTGGCGGAGGAGCCGCCTCCGGCTGCGCCGGCTGCCGAGCACGCGGTCGAGTTCACCTCGCATCGCGTGGAGCACGAGGTCGACCACGCGCCCGCACCCGGCTTCGAGCCCACGGTCCGCCAGGAACAGATTAGCGCTCCATTGGGGCGTGATCCCGGACTGGTGACCGACGCCGAAGAGCTCTCCAAGTTCGCGACCAAGTTCGGGGTCGAAGGGGCCGAGCCCATCCCGGTCGGCGTCGCCGCCGACATGCCCGGCCTCTATGCCGATAGCCAGGCGCCTGTCGCCGAGGCTCCGGCGGCCGCCGAGCCTTCCGCCGACGCTGACTTCGAGGCCCGGGTGGCTGCCGCCATGGCCGGTTACGAGGAGGCGCCAACCACCACCATCGAGGCTCCGGCGCCAGCCCCTGAGCCGCCGCCGGCCGTCGCGCCGGAACTGCCCGCTGAGGAGCGTCCCGGAGTGGGCATGGAAACTGCCTCCTTCCTCGCCCAGATGCAGAGGGCGGTCGAGAGTCTTCCGGTCGACACCACTCCCCATGCGGAAGCTGCGGCCGAGGCGGTGCCGGTATCGCCACCGGCGCCGGCGCCCGAGCCGGTCGCCGAGAACGTGCCCGACCACGCTCTGGCCGCCGCCATGGCGGCCGCCGTCGGGGCCTCGGTGGAGCCGCAGGTGGTGGCGGCGGTCACACCCGCACCGGAAGCTACCCAGAAGATCGACCCCACACTGATCGCCGACATCGTGCACCGGGTGGTCGAGCGTATGAAGCCGGATCTGGCCGCCGAGATCGCCAGGGAGCTCGAGGACAGGCTGCGGAGATAGCGATTCCCATCAATTTCGGCCATCAGGGGCGCGCATGCGCGCCCCTTGTGATTTTGGCTCGTAGCTCACCTCTCATGCTTCGAGGCTGGTTTGGTAATATCGAAGATTGTCCTAAACCAGCAGGAATCCTCTGAATGCCCCACGACTTGCCCAAAGCGTACGATCCCGGAGCCATCGAGGCCCGCTGGGCGGAGTTCTGGGTCCGGGAGAAGCTCTTCCACGCCTCGACCGAGGATGTGATCTCCGGCCGTGACGAGCGGGTCTTCACCCTGCTGCTCCCGCCCCCCAACGTGACCGGCTTCCTGCACATGGGTCACATGCTGGAGCACACGGAGAGCGACATCACCGTGCGCTGGCACCGCATGCGCGGCTGCAAGGCGATGTGGCTGCCGGGGACCGACCACGCCGGCATCGCCACCCAGATGCTGGTCGAACGGCAGCTCGCCAGCGAGGGAGTGAAGCGCCGCGACCTGGGGCGCGACCAGTTCATCGAGCGCGTCTGGCAGTGGCGGGAACACTACGGCGGCGCCATTCTCGGCCAGATGAAGCGCCTCGGCACCTCGGTGGACTGGGGCCGCGAGTACTTCACCATGGACGAGCGTCTGACCCGCGCCGTCCGCGAGGCCTTTGTCCGCCTCTATGAGCAGGGGCTGATCTATCGCGGCAAGTACATCGTCAACTGGTGCCCGCGCTGCATGACCGCGATCAGCGACCTCGAGGTGGTGCACGAGGAGACGCAGGGCAAGCTCTACGAGATCCGCTATCCGGTCGAGGGCACGAACGAGTTCATCGTGGTTGCCACCACGCGGCCGGAGACCATGCTCGGCGACACCGCGGTCGCGGTGAACGCCAAGGATACGCGCTACACCCACCTGCACGGCAAGACCGTGCGCCTGCCGCTGATGGACCGGCAGATCCCCATCATCACCGACGAGTTGGCCAAGCCCGAGTTCGGCACCGGCGCGGTGAAGGTCACGCCGGCGCACGACCCCAACGACTTCGAAGCCGGCCTGCGCCACAACCTGCCGCAGATCACGGTCATGGACGAGACCGCGCACATGAACGAGAACGCCGGCCGCTATGCCGGGCTGGACCGCATGGAAGCGCGCAAACGCATCGTCCACGACCTTCAGGAACAGGGCCTGCTGGCCGGCACCAAGGATTACGTCGTGCCGCTGGGCAAGTGCGACCGCTGCAAGACGGTGGTCGAGCCGCGGCTGTCGGAGCAGTGGTTCGTGAAGATCCAGCCGCTGGCGGACAAAGCCATCGAAGTGGTCGAGGGCGACCCGCCCCAGATCCGCTTCGTCCCCGAGAACTACAAGACCGTGTACCTGAACTGGATGCACAACATCCACGACTGGTGCATCTCGCGACAGCTGTGGTGGGGACACCGCATCCCGGCGTGGCATTGCCAGGACTGCCGCGAGGTAGTAGTTGCGCGCGACACGCCCGGCAAATGCGGCAAGTGCGGCGGCTCGCGCCTGGAGCAGGACCCGGACGTCCTCGACACCTGGTTCTCCTCCGGCCTTCTGCCTATGTCGGCGCTCGGCTGGCCGGACAAGACGCCGGACCTCGACGCCTTCTATCCCAATTCGCTGCTCATCACCGGCTTCGACATCCTGTTCTTCTGGGTGGCGCGTATGATCATGCTCAACTGCCAGTTCATGCAAGGCCACCTCCAGGGCAGCGTGCCCTTCCGCGACGTGTACATCCATGCCCTGGTGCGCGACGCCGACCGCCAGAAGATGTCGAAGACCAAGGGCAACGTCATGGACCCGATCGAGGTCATCGAGAAGTACGGCACCGACGCCGTGCGCTTCACCCTGGCGTCCATGGCATCCCCCGGAACCGACATCGCCTTCGCCCCGGAGCGCACCGAAGGTTACCGCGCCTTCGCCAACAAGATCTGGAACGCCGCCCGCTTCATCTTCTTGAACGTGGACCGCGCCGAGCAGGCCGGAGTGTGGTCCCTGCGCCAGTTCCAGGCCGCCGGCAAGACGCCGCCGCCTGCCCCCGCGCTGGAAGACCGCTGGATCTTCTCCCGCTTCCACCGCACCGTGCAGGAGGTCAACGACGCGCTGCTCACCTACCGCTTCCACGAGGCGGCGCACGAGGTGTACGACTTCTTCTGGGCAGAGTTCTGCGACTGGTACATCGAGATGGTCAAGCTGCGGCTGTCGAGCGCCGACCGCGAGGTCGCCGGCGCCGCCTTCGCCAGCCTGATGACCATCTTCGAAGGCGCCCTGCGGCTGCTCGCGCCCTTCATGCCCTTCATCACCGAGGAGCTATGGCACGCGGTGTACGACGGCAAGCCACCGCTGCGCTCCATCGCTCTCGCCGCCTACCCCGAGTCCGACACTGCCCGCCTGGACGACGCCGCCGAGACCGAGATGGCCATCCTGCAGGACCTGATCGTCAGCGTGCGCAACATCCGCGCCGAGCTCAAGATCGAGAACAGGCTGCGCGTGCCCATCAAGGTCTTCGGCGACGTTCAGGTGCGCGCGCTCATCCAGGCCAACCGGGAGGCCATCGAGAAACTGGCCAACGTGGAGGGCATCGATTTCATCTCCACCCACCTGGCCAAGGAAGCCGGCGCTCGCTCCACCGCCCGGTTCGATGTCTCGGTGGTGTATGAGCAGAAGATCGACATTGCCGCCGAGCGCGAGCGCCTGCAGAAAGAATCGGCCAGGATCGAAGCCGAGATGGGACGCCTGCAGAAGCAGTTGGCCAACGAGCAGTTCCTGGCCAAGGCCCCCAGCCACGTGGTGGACGGGATGCGCAAACGCCAGGAGGAGCTGGAAGTCCTGGCGACCAAGCTTCGCGACGCCTTAAAGGTGCTGAGCTACTCGAAGTAGCTTGTTTGATAGAGTGTTTCCGCTGGGTACTGAGTCCCGGGTAGTGGGTACTGCTTCATGGACTGGAATTCACGCCGCATCACGGCCATTCTCGAGAATGCCTTGCGCGAGGACAGCGCCACGCGCGATGCCACCACTTATGCCTGCATCGATCCCTACCAGGCGGCGACCGCCACCGTGATCGCCAAGCAGGAGTGTGTGCTGGCGGGCCTGGGCGTGGTGGCGCGCATCTTCGATGTGTTCGCCGCCCTTGACGGCACCGTGAATTCCTATGCCGACGTCACCAGCCATCCCGAGATCTTCGACGGCGTGCGCCTGCACAAGGGACAGAGCATCGCCGTCGTCCGCCACAGCGCGCGCGTCATCCTCTCCTGCGAGCGGGTCCTGCTCAACGTGCTGCAGCGGCTGAGCGGCATCGCCACCCTCACCCGCCGCTTCGTGGACACGATCGCCGGCACCCGCGCCCGCATCCTCGACACCCGCAAGACGGTTCCCGGATTGCGTCTTCTCGACAAATACGCCGTGACCTGCGGCGGCGGCTTCAATCACCGGCTCGACCTCTCCGACGGCGTGCTCATCAAGAACAATCACATCGCCCTGGCCGGCGGGATCGTCCCCGCGCTGGAGCGTGCCACCCGCAACCGCCGCGGCGAGCAGCCCATCGAGATCGAGGTCCGCAATCTGGATGAACTGGAGATGGCCCTGCAGCACGGCGCCGAGGCCATCCTGCTCGACAACATGACCCCCGAGACGGTCCGCGCCGCCGTCGAGCGGGTGCAGCGTCATTCCCGCCGCGTCCCCCTGGAAGCTTCCGGCGGCATCACCCTGGAGAATGTCCGCGCCTTCGCCGAGACCGGCGTCGATTACATCTCGGTGGGCGCGCTCACCCATTCCTCCCCCGCCGTGGATATGAGCCTCCGTGTGCTGCCCGCCTAAGGCCGAACACCAGGCAGAACGAAGAAGTCAGATTGCAGAAGGTCTTACTTCTGCGATCTTCGATCTGACTTCTGCGATTCCTTGATTTGCGGCGAATGAGTTTTGTTTTCTACCCGCCCTCGCGGATAATTCCTCCATCGCCAAGCACAACCCATCCCGCCCACCATCTCCGGCGCCGGACACGCGCACCGACGGCCACGTCGGCCGCATCGTCCGCCTGCTCGCCGACCACGCGATGGTGGTGGTCAGCGGCACCAAGCTGGCCGCCGAGCTGGGCATCAGCCGCTCCGCGGTGTGGCGGTTCGTACAGCAACTGCGCGGGCTGGGCGTGCAGATCGCCGGCCATCCCGCCACCGGCTACCGCCTGGAAGCGGTCCCGGACCTGCTGCTCCCCGAGTTCATCGCGCCTGCCTTGAGGGGCACGATATTCACCGGATCCATCCACCACTATTTCCGGCTGGGCTCCACCAACAAGGCGGCCATGGACGCCGCCGCCGCCGGCGAACCCCAGGGCAGCGTCTTTCTCGCCGAGGAGCAGACCGCCGGACGCGGCCGTAGCGGACACGACTGGTACTCCGAGAAATCCTCCGGGATCTACGTGTCCATCCTGCTGCGCCCCGACGTCCCTCCGAGCGACGTCCTGGTGCTCTCCCTGGCCGCCGGGCTGGCGGTGCAGAACGCGGTCGAGCAGGTCACCGGCGTCTGCCCCGACTTGCGCTGGCCCAACGACCTGCTGCTGGGGAGCAAGAAATTCTGCGGCATGCTCACCGAGATGACCGCCGAGCCCACCCGCGTCCGCTATGTGGTCCTGGGCATCGGGCTCAACGCCAACCAAGAGAGCTTTCCCGCCGCGCTGACGGAAGCCGCAACTTCTTTGCGGATGCAAACTGGCCGCGACTGGTCGCGCGTCGAACTCACCGTGGCCCTGCTGCGCGCGCTGGACCACGAGTTCCGCATGCTGCTGCCGCAGCGCCCGGGCATGGGCACGGCACCCGCCGAGGCCGCGATGACCATCATCCGCCGCTTCGAGGAGCGCTCCTCCTATGCCCGTGGCAAGCGCGTCCACGTGGAAGAGGCCGGCGGCTTCGACGGCGTCACCACCGGTCTCGACGACCGCGGCTTCCTCCTGGTGAAGGCGCGCGACGGCCTGCGCACCGTGCTCTCCGGCGGCGTGCGCGAGCTTTGATTCTGCGGCCTTCTGCGTTAGTCTGCGGGCTGCAAATCTTATGCTTTTTGTCCTCGATGTCGGCAACACGAATACGGTGGCGGGCGTCTTCCGCTCCGACGGCAACGGCGGATACCGCCAGCTAGTCGCGCACTGGCGCCTGGGCACCAACCGCACCCAGACCGTGGACGAGTACGGTGTCCTGCTGCGCAACCTGTTCGCCATGGCCGAGCTCGAGCCCTCGGCCATCGACGGCATCATCGTTTCCTCGGTGGTGCCGCCGCTCGACAGCACTTTGCGCGAGGTCTGCCAGAGCTACTTCGGCTGCAAGCCGCTGTTCGTCGAGCCCGGGGTGAAGACCGGCATGCCCATCCAGTACGACAACCCGCAGGAGGTCGGAGCCGACCGCATCGTGAACGGGGTTGCCGCCTTCGAGAAATACGGCGGCCCCTGCATCGTCGTCGATTTCGGGACCGCGACCACCTTCGATTGCGTCTCCGCCAAGGGTGAATACATGGGCGGAGTGATCTGCCCCGGCATCGGCATCTCGGCCGAAGCCCTGTTCTCGCGCACCGCGCGCCTGCCGCGGGTGGACATCCGGCGGCCGCAGCGCATCATCGGCAGCAACACCGTCGGCAGCCTGCAGTCCGGCCTGTTCTACGGATACCTGGCGCTGGTGGATGGCCTGCTCGAGCGCCTGCTCGGGGAGATGGGCGCGAACACCAAGGTCGTGGCCACCGGCGGCCTCGCCGCCCTCATCGGCAACGAATCGAAATACATCTCCGCCGTGGACGACCTGCTCACCCTCGACGGCCTGCGCATCATCTGGGAGCGCAACGCGAGGAAGAAGACCGCAGAGCCTGCGGAGCCCACCGAGGCTAAGAAGAAAAAAGCCCGCAGCTGACCCTTGGTGCCCTTCGTGCAGCCTTTGTGTCCTTTGTAGTGAGCTTTCCTTCTACTTTGCGTAGACTCTTTCTGCGTGGAGAATTATTTCAACTACTTCACCGAGATCGAGGAGCACTTCCAGTGCCGTCGTGGCGGCGCGCTGCTGCTCTCGACCCTCGACTGGGCCCTGATCGAGACCTGGAAGGACGCGGGCCTGCCGCTGGAAGCGGTGCTGCGCGGTATCGACGCCACCTTCGACCGCTACGACGCCAAGCCCTCCAAGTCCCGCAAGATCAATTCTCTGGCCTACTGCTCCCAGGAGGTGCTGGCCGCGGCGGAAGACATGAAGGAGGCCGCGGTCGGCAGCGCGCGCTCCGAGAACCCCTCCGGCTTTGACGCCGCCACCATTGCCGCCTACCTCATGGACAACGCGACTCGCCTGGAAGGAGTGAAGGGCCTCGGTCCGGCCGCGGCCGAAGCCGCGCGCACTTTGCGCGACCTGGCCGGAGGGCTCGCTGCATCACAATCTTCACCTCGTCTCGAAGACTTGGAGCGCCACCTCACGGTCATGGAAGAAAAGCTCTTTGCCGTCCTCCTGGCCAACACACCCGACCGGGAGCTGGTGGCAGTGCGCGCCGAGGCCGATCGCGAGATCGCGCCCTATCGCCGCAACATGATCGCCGCCCAGCTCGAGCAGCTGCACAAGCAGTTCGTGCATAAGCGCCTGCTGGAGAAGCATCAGGCGCCGCGGCTGAGTTTGTTTTACATGTGAAACGGGCCCACGTGGGGACGGGCGTCTCGCCCGTCCGGGGCGCGCGTAGCGATCCGATCGAATGGAACTCACCATCGACAAACTCGTGTACGGCGGCGACGCTCTGGCCCGCCTTCCCGCCGACGAGCTCGGTAAAGGCAAGGCCGTCTTCCTGCCTTTCGCCCTGCCGGGCGAGAGGGTGAACGCGCACCTCGTCGAGCAACGTCCTGGATTTGCGCGTGCTGGGCTCGACTCCGTGATCGAAGCCTCACCTCACCGCGTCGAGCCGCGCTGCCCCTACTTCTTCCGCTGCGGCGGATGCCACTACCAGCACGCCGCGTATGAAGAACAGCTTCGCCTGAAGTCCAACATCCTGCGCGAAACCCTGCGTCGCACCGCGAAGCTCGATTGGACCGGAGAGATCCGCGTCCATTCCGCTGAGCCCTGGGGGTACCGCAATCGGACGCGGATGCGGCTGCGCGCGGCGCCCGAGTTTACCCTCGGCTACTACCGCCTGGGGACTCACGAGCTGCTGGCCGCGGAGCAGTGCCCCATCAGCTCTCCGCTCATCAACCGGGCGCTGCAGGCGGTATGGGAAATCGGACGCGGAGACCAGCTCGCGCCCGAGCTGACCGAGGTCGAGTTCTTCGCCAACGCAGCCGACGACCGCCTGCTGATCGCGTTCTTTTCCCTTGCTGCCCAGCGGCCCCCGGAAGGCACGGCAGAGGCGCTCACTGCCGCGATCCAAGCGAAGCTTCCCGAGGCCGCCGGCGTGCTGCTGTTCGAGCAGCGCCGTGCCGACCGCTCCCAGGCCCAGGGACGCTCGCCGCTGGATGACCTCGACGGCGCCGTCGAGGGCCGGCCCTACGCGAGTGCCGGCGAGAAGGCGCTCACCTACGAGGCGGCGGGCACGAAGTACCGCGTCGGTGGCGGTTCGTTCTTCCAGACCAACCGCTTTCTGGCCGACAAGCTGGTCGAGCTGGTCGCCTCCGGACGCTCCGGCGGCAAGGCGCTCGACCTCTATGCGGGAGTAGGCCTGTTCGCCGCTGCCCTGGCCAGGACCTTTGACAAGGTTACCGCCGTCGAGTCGGCTCCCGCTTCGTCTTCCGACTTGCAGCGCAATGTGCCCGGCAACGTCTCCGCCGTCCAGGACCGCACTGAGCTCTTCCTGAAGAGCTCTCCGGGGATGAAGGCTGACCTGGTGGTGGTCGATCCGCCACGGGCCGGGCTGGGAGAGACGACCGCGCGAACTCTGGCTGCCCTGCGCGCTCCGCGGATCACCTACGTCTCGTGCAATCCCGCGACCTTGGCGCGCGACCTCACGGTACTGGTCGGGGCCGGCTGGCGAGTGGACGAGGTCAACCTGATCGATCTCTTCCCTCAGACCTACCACATCGAAAGTGTGGTGCAGCTGGTGCGCTGAGTCTGCAGTAGAGACCCGTGTCAGCGCGTCTCCGGAGACGCCCTGACCGGCGTCTTTAGCGGCACTTAGTTGCACATGAAGCTGAGGGAGCGGGCGATGAAGGGCTTCAAGTCCTTGCGCGAAACCACGGCGTCGAGCATGCCGTGTTCCAGCAGGAACTCGCTGCGCTGGAACTCCGGCGGGAGCTTCTGGCGGATGGTCTGCTCGATGACGCGCGGGCCGGCGAAGCCGATGAGCGCTCCGGGCTCGGCGATATTCAGGTCGCCCAGCATGGCGTAGCTGGCGGTCACGCCGCCGGTGGTGGGATCGGTGAGGACTGAGATGTACGGGACGCGGGCGTCGTCCAGCCGCGCCAGGGCCGCCGAGATCTTCGCCATCTGCATCAGGCTGACGACTCCTTCCATCATGCGCGCCCCGCCCGAGGCGGAGACGATGATAAGCGGCTGCCGCTGCTCGGTGGCGCGCTCAATGGCCCGGGTGATGGCTTCGCCGACCACGCTTCCCATGCTGCCGCCGATGAATCCGTACTCCATGGCGCTGACGATCACCGGCCGGCCGTCGAGCTTGCCGCGGGCGTTGATGATCGCATCCTTCAGGCCGGTGTCGGCCTGGGCGCGGCGCAGGCGCTCCGAGTAGGGACGCACGTCCACGAATTTCAGCGGATCGGTGGAACTGATGTCGGTGTCGTCCACCTGGTACTGGCCGTCATCCAGCAGCATGGCCAGGCGTGTGCGGGCATCGATGCGGAAATGCCGGCCGCAATTGGGGCAGACGTTGAAGTGCGCGTCCAGGTCTTTCTTCCAGATGATCTTGCGGCACTTATCGCACTTGACCCACAGGCCCTCGGTGCGGACACGCTTCTCCTCCCCGGGTTGAATGTCGGAAGATTCGCGCTTGAACCAGGCCATAGAAAGTACTCAGTACTCGGTTGAATGCGGCCGGAAACGAAACTCGTATTGTACCGCGCCGGCTGAGACTTTGGCGCTGACGCTCAGTACTCGATGCCGCGCTGCGCCATCACCCCTTTTTCGTAGGCATGCTTCACCTGCTTCATCTCGGTGACTGTGTCGGCGATCTCGACGATGCTGGGATGCGCGTTGCGTCCGGTCAGGATGACGTGCACCGCCTCCGGCTTCTGCTTCAAGGTCTCCGCGACCTTGGCCGGGTCGAGCATCTTGTAGCCGATTGCGTAATTGATCTCGTCGAGGATGACCAGGTCCCACTGCCCGGAGAGGATGGCGGCGCGCGCTTCGTTCCACGCCTCCTCCACCATCTTGATGTCCTCGGGATCGGTCTCGGCGCCGCCGACTTTCACGAAGCCACGGCCCATCTGCTTCATCACGAAGTTGTCGCCGAAGGCCTTCACCGCGTCGAGCTCGCCGTAGTGCCACGAGCCCTTGAGGAACTGCAGCATCAGCACCTTCATGCCGCTGCCCACCGCGCGCAGCGCTGTGCCCATGGCGGCGGTCGTCTTGCCCTTGCCAGGTCCGGTGTTCACGATGATGAGACCGCGACGGATATCAGCCACGCTCTAGTGCCCCGTGTGATAGGGATGGCCCTTCAGGATTGTAAATCCACGGTAGAGCTGCTCCAGCAAAACGATCCGGGCCAGTTCGTGGGCCAGGGTCATCTTGCCGAAGGACAGCACCAGGTCGGCGGAACCCCGCGAGGCGTCGCTGAATCCATCAGCCGGCCCGACGGCGAAGATCAGGGTCTGGGTGCCGCGGTCCTGCTGGTCGCGCAGCAGCTCGGCGAATTCCTCCGAGGTGAACTGCCGTCCCTGCTGGTCGAGCATGACGAAGGTCGGGCGAGTCCGGCCGCCGGCCTTCTCCACCGCCTTCAGCAGCGCCGTCTCGTCGGCGTACTCCTGCGACTCGACCCCGCCATAGCGCGACAGCCGGTTCAGGTATTCGGTTGTGAGCGATTGGATGGCAGGCTCTTTGGTCTTGCCCACCCACACCACGCGTAATCTCACGATGACGATTAAACCACAAGGGACTTCCCCGCCACTGACAAACGCGGATCAGGCCGGATCACTGAAGATCCCCGAGGATCCGCGTGCATCGGCGGAGGGGAGATTAATCCAGCCCGTAGCGCTTGCGCTTTTCCAACAGCGTCTTGCGGCTGATGCCCAGGATCTGGGCGGCCTTGGTCTTCTTGCCGCGGGTGTAGTCGAGGATCTCGGCGATGTACGCGCGTTCCAGGTCTTCCAGGCTCATCTTGCTGGCGGGGGCAGCGCCGGCCTTGACTACGTGCCCCGGCAAGTCCTCGACCCCGACCTCGGCGACCGCCGAGTAGATGACCGCCCGTTCCAGCAGGTTGCGCAGTTCGCGCACGTTGCCGGGGAACTGGTAGCTCTCGAGCGCCGACAGTGCCGCGGGCGCAAAGCTCATCTCCGGGCGGCGATGGACCTCGCACAACTGTGCCAGCAGGTGCCGGGCCAGCGGACGGATGTCGGCGGGCCGTTCGCGCAGCGGCGGGATGACCAAGGGAATCACGTTCAAGCGGTAATACAGGTCTTCGCGGAAGGTGCGGCGAGCGACGGCGCGCTCCAGGTCCACGTTGGTGAGGGCGATCAGACGGGCGTCCACGCTCAGGTTGCGCGTGCCGCCCAGGCGCTGGAATTGCTTCTCCTCGATGACCCGCAGCAGCTTGGCCTGCACCGGCATGGAGAGCGCGCCGACCTCATCCAGCACGATGGTGCCGCGTCCCGCCAGTTCCAGCCGGCCACGCTTCATCTGGGTCGCGCCGGTGAACGCCCCGCGCTCGTAGCCGAAGAGCTCGCTCTCCACCAGCTCGTGGGGCAGGCTGGCGCAATCGATGTGGACCAGGGGCTCGTCGGCGTTCGGCCCGAGATAGTGGATCGGGGAAGCGAGCAGGTCCTTGCCGGTCCCGCTTTCGCCGCGGATGAGGACGGTCGAAGCCGAAGCCGCGACCTTGCGGGCTTTTTCCAGCAGTTCGAGCGATCCGGGGTCGGCGGCCACCCAGGCCGACAGGATGCCGTTGCGAGAGGCGCTCTGCTCGGCCCACGCCATGTCTTCTACCGGGCCCGCGTACGGCGCCGCGGGGACGCTCTTCGAGGGGCTCTCTCTTTCTCCGTCAATTGCGAGGGGTGCAATGGGGTCGCAGACTTCCACAGCCGCTCCAGGTCATAGTAGTTCCGTGCCTTCTCGGAAAAGATGTGGACCACAAAGTCCACGTAGTCGAGCAGGACCCAATCGGCCTGGCGGTATCCCTCGATGTGCGTCGGGTGCAGGCCGGCCTTCGAGAGCCTCTGTTCCACCTCATCCGAGATGGCTTGGATCTGGCGCGGGTTGCTGCCGCTGCAAATGACAAAGTAGTCGGTGAAGCCGGAGGAGGCTTCGTCCAGTTCGAGGACGGAGACGTCGCTGGCCTTCTTGGACTCGGCGGCGGCGATGGCGGCGGAGACTTGCTGCTTCAGGTCGGATTTCTTCAAGGAAGTATTCAGTACTCGGTACTCAGTATACGAAAACCCGATGGAAGCCGCTCTACAGGGCCCGAAATTTTCGCCGTGCTTGCTGGCCTTCAGATGAGGGGCGGTAAAGATGCGTTTTGCGGATGTATTCGGCGACGGCGGGATCGACCAACCTGCCGAGGGAAGCCCCGCGGCGGGCGGCGGCGCGGACCTGGCTGGCGGAGATGCGCACGTTCACGTCGTCCAGCAGGTGGACCGCCGTCGCGCCCAACGGCAGAGTGGTGGCGGCGTTCCTGAATGTCCGGATGGTCTTCAGGTCGGGGCGAAGGCTCTGGGGCAGGGCCTTGCCGATGTCGCCCAGCGAAAACTCCGGACGGCTGGCGACGATGAAGTCCACCTCGCGCAGCAGTGCCTCCGACTCGTGCCATTTGGCAATATCCATGAAGGCATCGATGCCGATGAGGAAGAAAAGCTTGTCGTTCTTGCCCAGATGCCGCTTCAGGGCGCGGACGGTGTCGATGGAATAGCTGAAACCGGGGCCGCAGCTGAAGGCTGGCGCGCCCGGTTCCGGCGGCGCTTCGAGCGAGGACGGGACGAAAGACCTCTTCCGCTGCAACGCCAGCGTGAGCATCGCGAAGCGGTGATGGTAGGGCGCGAGCGGGCGTCCTTGACGATGCGGCGGCACGCTGGAAGGAACGAAGAGCACCTGCTCGAGCCGGAACTTGCGCGCCGCGGCCCGCGCCACCGCCAGGTGTCCGCGATGTACCGGATCGAAGGTGCCGCCCAAAAGCCCGATGTTCATAGCAAATTCATTCTAACCACTGAGGCACAGAGACACAGAGGAATCAATCTCTCCTCCTTCTCTGTGTCTCTGTGGTGAAGAATCATCCCGACGGCGCATTGCGCGAGCGGCGCTTGCGCGTCGAACTGGAGCTGTCGGGTACAAGCTCGTATTCTTCGACCCGCCCGGCTGACTTCTGCTCGTCCATCTCCGTCGCGCGCTCGCGCAGCCTTTTCACCCGCTCGCCCATGGCGTGCCGGAGGTCCTCGATGCCCTTGCCGGTCACGGCAGAGATCTCATAGAGCTTCAGCCTCTTGCGGGTGCAGAAACGCTCCAGCTTAGCGAGCTTCTGCTTGTTGGCGATGTCGAGCTTGGAGGCCGCCACGAGCATCGGCTTGTTCTCCAGGCCGGCGCCAAAGCTCTTGAGCTCATTCAGGATGACTTCGAAATCCTGGATGGGGTCGGGCCGGCCACTGGCGTCGGAGACGTCCACCAGGTGCACCAGGAGGCGCGTGCGCTCGATGTGGCGCAGGAACTGGGTGCCCAGGCCGGCGCCGTGGTGCGCGCCCTCGATGAGGCCGGGAATGTCCGCGAGCACGAAGCTGAAGCCTTTGGGGTCGTCGGCCTTGCCGATTACGACGACGCCCAGGTTCGGCTCCAGGGTAGTGAAGGGATAGTCGGCGATCTTGGGCCGCGCCGCCGAGATGCGGGAGATCAGCGTGCTCTTGCCTACGTTGGGATACCCCACCAGCCCCACGTCGGCCAGCAGCTTCAATTCGAGGCGATAGGCGCGCTCCTCGCCGGGACGGCCAGGCTCGCATTCACGCGGCGCCTGGTGCGTGGGGGTAGCGAAGTTCTGATTGCCGCGTCCGCCTCGTCCGCCGCGGGCGATCACCACCCGCTCATCAGGGCCGCGGAAATCGTGCACCCGCTCTCCTGTGACATCGTCGTACAGGATGGTGCCGACCGGGACCTTGAGCACGATCGATTCGCCTTCACGTCCGGTGCGGTTCGAGCCCTCGCCGTGGCGGCCGCGCTCCGCCCGGTACTCGGGGTTGAAGCGGAAGTGGACCAGCGTGTTGTGCTGCTCGCTGGATTCCATGACCACGTCGCCGCCGCGCCCGCCGTCGCCGCCCGAGGGCCCGCCACGGGGCACGAACTTCTCCCGCCGGAAGGCCACGCAGCCGTTGCCGCCATCGCCGGCCTTGACGCGGATCTTGGCCTCATCAATGAACATTGTTTCTATTTGAGCACAAAAAGCCGAACGGCGCGGCTTGTGCCGCGCCGTTCCGGTCCACAGCAGCGGTTAGCGGGGCAGCTTGAAATCGACGCCGCGGTCCTCGTTGATCTTGGCGGTCGCCACCAGGTCGAGTTCCGCAAGCTTGACCTTGAAGGGGCCGGTGCCGTCGAGGTTGAACAGGATCTGGCCGACGATGGCGTAGTTATGGATGTCCAGCTGGTGGCCGTCGGCGAAGACCAGAGTGGTCGTCTCTTGTTCCCCGACTCCGATGACCGTTGACTTCGGCGTCGCCTCGGCAGCGGGCCCACGGTATTCCTCCTCGTAACGCGCTTCATCGCGAGCATAAGGACGGCTCGCCGGACGGCGCTCGAAGATAGTGGGCGCAGGCGGAGCCGGCTCCTCGGCCGTCGGCGCTGGCTGCAGATAGTCATAGCCCGACATGTAGTCGGTGGAATAAGCCGGGTAAGCGGGATAGTAGTACGGCGCGTAGGCGTAGCCGCCGTATCCGTAGAGACTCCGGCGATGGTGGCCCCCCTTGACCCCGCTATGAACGGGCGGATAGGTGGTCGGATAGCAGGCCAGGCCGCCGGCAATGCAGGAGAAGGTCGTGGGTGGCGTCGAGGGAGGCACGCCGAATGGATATCCACGTCCGTCCTGCCAGCCGTTCGGTCCGAGCGAGGTCACGCTGGCAGGCACCCCGGGCGTGAACCCCTTCGATGTCTGGGAAGTGACGGAAGCGGGCACACCATGGACCTGGGCCATGGCAGCGGCCGCGAACAGGACCAGAGCAGCAATCCCAGCCCGTTTCATAAGAGCACTCCTGTTCCTATCCTAATCCTTCTAACCCCCGGCGGAGGGGGAAGTTCTTGTCGCCTCCCCCATGGATGCTGCGCTACCGCCAAAAGTTCCAGGGTGGCCAGGCTGGCGGCCAGCACCACGAAGACGAGGACGGCAGGACGCCGCCAAGACGTTTCCGCCAGGTCGGCAAAGATCCCACCCACGAAGACGAACAGCAGGGGCAGCGACCAAGCGGGGAAGGGCCCCAAGTAGGCATCTCCGGACGATGGAAGCCCGAGCACCAGGGTGAGCGCAGTGGCCAGCAAGGGAGCGGTGTTGCCGAAGTAGCGGGAGCGGCGCGACGCGAGGTACACACCGGCCGACGCAGCGGCAATTGTCATCAGGGTCCACGACGCCGCGGCCACACTGGTATGTACCACGAAGTGAGGCGCGGACCAGCCGGCGAAGGGCGAGAAGTCGGTTTCCGCGAACCAGCGCGGGCCGGCGATGACCACCAGGATGGCGATCGCCACCGCCAAGCCGGACGCCATCAAGCCCAGCGCCGCTCCCCGCCGGTGCGGCACCAGGTAGAACATCATCGCCAGCGCCACCAGGACCATGAAGCTGAGTTCCGGCGCCGCCCCCGCCATCAGGGCGATCGCGGTCCCTAGCATGGCGACGCGCCGCCAGCGCTGCCGGATCTCGCCCCACATGCTGCTGCGCGCCGGCGCGTAGAGCGTATGCGATACGGCGATGGAGACGAAGATCACCCCGAACATGCCCAGGGCCGCCACCGGAATGGGGTTCATGCTGACGGAGACGAACGGCATCGGCGAGAAGCAGTACAGCAGCAGCGCCGCGATGCCTCCGGGGTTGCCGTAGAGACGCCGCGCCACGTACCAGATCGAGGCGCCGAGCAGCAGCCCGATGGCGATGAAGGGCAGCTTCGCCAGCTGGCTCGCAATGTCGCCCAAGCCCACCATCCGGCCGAAGGTGATGGCGACACCGGCAAGGATCCCCACGATCGGGGCGCCGGGGGTCTTCGGATGAACGAAGAATCCCGGCTGCAGCAGGCCCACGCTCTCGGTGGTTGCCGACAGCACGGCACACTGCGCCAGGAAGCACAAGAGCAGGAAGGCCGCCACGAATTGCGGCGGCCCCATAGGAAGCCCGAGCAGATGAAAGTAAGGCTCGCTGCGCATGAAGGGTCGTTTGTAACACAGCGAATTTGGTAATTGGGTAATTTGGTAATCGGGTAATTGGGCCTTGGCTGTTTCGATTACCCAATTACCCGATCGCGATTACCAGCTGTAGTGGACCGTATAGCGCACCGTGACTTCGCCGTCGGGCTTGACGGTGACCGGGAACTCGATGCGGTTGGAGTCGATCTTGCGATAGCCGTGGGTCTTGCTGGTGATCTCCCAGTTGGACCAGCGGTAGAGGTGCTCGACCACCCGCACTTCCACCGACTCTTTCTTGTGGTTGCGCACCTTGATCTCGAATGACTCGTCGCAGAACTGACGGTTCACGTCCACCTTGTAGTCCGTCCGCTTGCGCTCGCCCACCAGGTCGAAAGAGTTACCGGTGTAGAGGCGGATGGTCTCGTCTTTGGGGGTGTGGTCGATGTAGTTCTCGCCGGTGAACTGCAGCCGCCCCTGCTCATCACGGCGGTAGAAGCGCATGCGGCCGCGGGGCAGGGCGATGCCCATGTGGTTCTCAGCGGTGTTCTTGAACTCCTGCATCACCCAGATCTTGGGATTGGACTGCGTGCCGTAGCTGGGGTCGTTGCGGATGTTCTCGAAGGACCAGCCGCTGTAGCGGTTCCAGTCGATGGCGGCGCCGTCATAGACGAACAACTTCTTCGACTGGACGCCGCCGGCGCGCACGAACTCCACCTGCTTGGTCTCGTGGTCGCGCAGCGTGACCGGACGCACCAGGCTGTAGAGGTGATACTCGTCGAAGGCGCGCTCGGTGACCGGCGGGGCCATGGCGTCGGCGGCCTTGGCCGCGACCTCCTGGGCCATGCGGCCGGCCAGCACGCCGCCCGGCATGATCTTGTTGACGTCGCCAGCCATCAGCCGGACGCGTGCGTGGTCGAACTGCTTGCCGCTCTGGTTGTCGATGGTGATCCAGCCGATGACGTCGAGCACTTCACCGGTCTCGGGCGCGACCACGTTGTAATCGGCCTCCCAGCGCATGCCGCCGGAGACGTAGGACAGCTCGGCGTCGAGGTGGCCGGGCTTATCGGTGGCCAGCAGCCAGTGCAGCGTGGGCTTCAGCACGGTGTCGTTGCCCAGAGCGGGGAACAGCGGCTGGCCGGGCAGGCCGAATTGCAGGTGGCCGTCGATCTCGATGATCGGCGTGCTGCCCTGCGCGTACGGTTGCTGGTATCCGTAACCATACTGCGGCTGGATGTAGCGCGGCGTGTACCCGCTGCGGATGATCTTGCCTTTAATAACCTGGGTCTTCTCGCCATCGCGCTTGATCAGGAAGTCGATGGTCTTGCCCTCATACATGGAGAGCAGCAGCTCCTGCGAGACCGGATCGTTGCGGAAATTCTGCTCCAGGACCTGGAGATTGCGGCGGCCGAGCGGGTCGCGCAGCATCACCGAGTCGGGCTCAAGAAACCCGGTCGTCTCGGTGAAGCGCACGGTGTTCACGCCCGCGGTCAGGTCCAGCGACAGCGCCTGGCGCACCACGGCAAAATTCTGGTTGTAGATGGTGATGGCCGGATCGCTCCAGGCATCGTCCTCGGCGGGGCGCGGCGTGGCAGCGCAGATCATCATTCCGGCGGTCAGCAGGGCCAGGGTCACCAGGGCGGCGGCGGTCACGGTCAGTTTGCGTTTCATGTTCTCCCTCTCCGGAGCTTGGTTTCGCTCTCGGAGGGAGAACGGCGGAGCGGGAACAACTTGCACGGCATCCGCGCGTGACCTTGGTAACCATCCCTTCCGGGGCCGCACGTCACCGTGCGGTGTGATGACGCATTGCGGTATGTCGCTGACAGCGAAACAATTAGGCGATGACCACGGTTTGAGTGCGGGTGTATTGATTGGTCACCGGCGCCCTGGGAGACTCGCCGCCATGAAGGCGATCCGGCAACGCGCGGTTTCGGTCCTCCTCCTGGCCCTGCTGATCTCCACAGCGGCAGGAGCCGCCCGGAAGCATGCTCCGGCGCACCAGGCTCCTCCCGAAGATCCGGTCGCTGTGGCTATCGACCACCTGCGGAACCTGGAATACGACCCGGCGGAGAACCTGCTCCTGGAGTTCCAGCAAAAGCATCCGGACGACCTGCGGGCCTGGAACCTGCTGGGGACCGTCATCCTCTACCGCGAGATGTTCCAGCGCGGCCTGCTGGAGTCGCACCTCTACGGCAAGAAGGGCGAGGTCTTTCAGCCGACCACCACGCCCGTCAGCGAGGAGTTCGAACGAAAGCTGTTCGAGGTGCTGGACAAGGCGCACGCCTTGGCCGACACCCGGCTGCAGAAGGACCCCAATGACCGCGACGCGCTCTACTGGGGAGGCGTCAGCCACGGCACACGCGCCACCTATCTCTTCGCCGTGAAGCGCTCGTACACGGCGGCGCTGGGCCAGGCCAAGGCCGCCAACAAGCAGCACAAGGCGCTGCTCAAGCTCGATCCTGCCTACGTGGATGCCAACCTGATCGTCGGGGTGCAGGACTACGTAGTCGGGTCGCTGCCCTGGCCGGTCAAGGTCCTGGCGGCGCTGGTGGGGGCGCATGGCAACCGCGAGCAGGGACTGCGGGAGATCGAGCTGGTGGCACAGAAAGGTAACTACGCCCGCGACGACGCCCGCACCGTGCTGGCTGTCCTCTATCAGCGGGAGGAGCGTTGGGGCGATGCCCGCCGCGTCCTGGAAGAGCTGGCGCAACGCTTCCCGCGCGGCTTCCTCTCGGCCAACGAGCTGGCGGCGGTGTGCTCGCGGCTCGACGACTGGCGCTGCGTGGCCGCGACGTACGATGAGCTGCTGGCGAAGTATCACGCCGGTCCACCCAACCCGTCCTGGAAGCGCTTCTGGGTGGCCAAGGCGCTGTACCTCTCCGGGCAGGCGCACGTGAAGCTGGGGGAGGACGAGCCGGCACTGGCGCGCTACGGCGAGGCCGCCCAGCTCTCCGGCGATGAGGCTTACATCCGGCGCGCCCAGCTGGCGGATGCCGAACTGCTGCAACGCCTGGGACGCAGCGAGGAGGCACGGCAGCATTACCAGCAACTGGCTTCCGCATTCCCCGACAGCGAAGAAGGAAAGGCAGCCCGCAAAGCGCTACGGCAGTGACTACGTTTGTGGTTTGGCTGCGATGAGCCACATGTTGTCGCTGGTGGGGATGTGGTCCAGCGGCCCGAAGCGCAGGATGTCGAAGCCCGAGTCCTTCAGCAGGCGCACCAGCAGCGCCGGGGTGAAGTAGTTCACGTGATCGGGGTAGCGGAAGCCGCACCAGCGTGCGCCTCGCACCGCGCGGTTCCAGCTGGCGTAGTTCGGCACCTTGGCGATGAGCGAAGCGCCCGGGCGCATGGCGCGCCGCGCTGCCTCCAGCACTGGCCGGGGCGCAGGCTCATGCTCCAGGTAACTGCTCATCACTACCCCGTCGAAGAAGTCCTGCTCCCACTGCGCCAGCGCTGACAGCGCATCGCCATGGACGACCCGGCCTCCGCGGGTGGAGAACTTCTCCTGCGCGCGCCGCGCGGCCTCGTCCGAGATCTCGATCCCGAAGGGGACGAACCCTGCCGGCAAGCGCTCGAGCGCCCAGCCGCTGCTGCAGCCGACATCGAGCACGCGCCCCGAGCGCACGTAGCGGCGGATGAATGCAGTCAGCTTGTCGGTCTGGAAGATGGCTTTGAGCCCGCGGCTGAGGGAGCTGGCCAGCCCTTTGCGGCGCTCGCGCTCCTGTGCCCACGTCTTTTCCCAGGCGAATTCCTGCTTGAGCTGCTCCGCCCCCGGAGGATTCACCAGGTACAGCAGGCCGCACCCCGCACAACACTTGAGCTCCCACGGCGCCTGTGAGCAGGGATGTGCCGGCTGGTCGCGGTTGTCGCGGGCGCAGATGGGGCAGGTGCGCATGTTGAGCCGTTGTTGCAGGCGTGAGCGAAGCGGGAGCCCGCAGGCGAAATCCTGAGCGAAGCGAAGGAACCCTAACCTAGATATCCAGGTTCTTCACGTCGAGGGCATTCTCTTCGATGAATTTCCGCCGCGCTTCGACGTCCTCGCCCATCAGCGTCGAGAAGATGGTCTCGGTCTCGGCGATGTCCTCGAGCTTTACCGACATCAGCGTTCGCCGCTCCGGGTCCATGGTCGTCTCCCACAGCTGCTCCGAGTTCATCTCGCCCAGCCCTTTGTAGCGCTTGACGGTGAAGTCCTTGCGGCCCTCGTTGAGGACGTATTCGAAGAGGTCGCGCGCCGTCTGCTTTTCGACCTCTTCCATGGCTGCGGTCTTCTTCTTCGCGACCACGTCGCCCTTGGAGGTCTTCTTGGCGGCCTTCTCGCGGTCGGCCTTCTCGGCGTCGCTCTCCTCTTCGGCGTTGGCGCCGCCGTTCTTGGCCACCGCCTGGACCACGAATGGCGGCTCCAGGTACTCCTTGATCTGCGAGTACTTGGACATCATCTGGCGGAACTCGGGGGTGGACGCCAGCTCCCAGTTGACGATGCGCTCCGCCCCCTGCGCGTCCACGAAGTGCAGCTCCCACAGGTTGTGCTCGTCGTCGTACTTCAGCTCGCAGGACTTGATGCCCTGTTCCTTGGCGATGGCTTTGAACTGTTTTTCCAGGGCCACCAGCTTCTTCGGCGGGGCCTTCTTCTCGTCTTCGAAGTCCACCCGCTTGGTGAGCTCCGCCCTGGCCAGGAGCTCGGAGACCTTCTCGTCGCGGATGTGCTTGTCCACCTTCTCGAAGAAGTCGAGATAGTCCTTGAGCGTGGTCATGAACCGGGTCAGGGGCGCGCCTTCCAGCTTGGCGGCGCCTTCGCCGTAGCGGACCACCATGCCTTCGGCCGCGCGCTTCACCATGACTCGCACGAACTCGCGGTCGTCCTTGATGTACTGGTGCGACTTGCCCTTGTGGATGGAGTACAGCGGCGGCTGGGCGATGAACACGTTGCCCCGCTTGATCAGCTCCTGCATGTGGCGGAAGAAGAACGTCAGCAGCAGGGTGCGGATGTGGGAGCCGTCCACGTCGGCGTCGGTCATCAGGATGATCTTGGAGTAGCGCAGCTTGGAGGGATCGAAGTCGTCCTTGCCGATACCCGAGCCCAGCGCCGTGATCATGGCGCGGATCTCCTCGTGCCCGAGCATCTTGTCGTAGCGCGCCTTCTCCACGTTCAGGATCTTGCCCTTCAGCGGCAGGATGGCCTGGAAGCGGCGGTCGCGGCCCTGCTTGGCGGTGCCGCCGGCGCTCTCGCCCTCCACCAGGAACAGCTCGCAGCGCTGCGGATCGCGCTCCGAGCAGTCGGCCAGCTTGCCCGGCAGGCCGCCGCCGTCGAGCGCCCCCTTGCGGCGCGTCAGGTCGCGGGCTTTGCGCGCGGCTTCCCGCGCCCGCGCCGCCTCGATGGCCTTGTTGATGATCTTGCGCCCCACCGGCGGGTTCTGCTCGAAGTAAGCGCCCAGCCGCTCGTTGACGAAGGCCTGCACGATGCCCGCGATGTCGGAATTGAGCTTGCCCTTGGTCTGGCCTTCGAACTGCGGCTGCGGCAGCTTGACCGAGATCACCGCCACCAGGCCTTCGCGCACGTCGTCCCCGGTCAGGCTCTCCTTCACGTCCTTGAACAGCCCCAGCTGCTGCCCGGCGTAGTTGATGGTGCGGGTCAGGGAGGTGCGGAAGCCGGACAGGTGCGTGCCGCCATCCACGGTGTTGATGTTGTTGGCGAAGGAGAAGACCGTCTCGGAGTAGCCATCGTTGTACTGCAGCGCGATCTCCATGGCCACGCCGCCCCGCTCCGCCTCCATGTAGATGGGCTTGTCGTGCAGCACGGTCTTGCCGCGGTTCAGGTGCTTGATGAACTCGGCGATGCCGCCGTTGTACTTGAACTCGGCTTTCTTGGACTCCCCGGTCTTGGGATCGGTGGTGCGCTCGTCGATCAGCGTGATCAGCAGGCCCTTGTTGAGGAAGGCCAGCTCGCGCAGGCGCTGCGCCAGCGTGTCGAAGTTGTACTCGGTGGTGGTGAAGATGGAGGTATCGGGCTTGAACCACACCTTGGTGCCGCGCTTCTTGGTGTTGCCGGTCTTCTTCAGCTTCGAGGCCGGCTCTCCCTTGGCGTAGTCCTGTTGCCAGGTCTGGCCGTCGCGCCAGATCTCCAGCTCCAGCTCTTCGCTGAGCGCGTTGACAACGGAGACACCCACGCCGTGCAGCCCGCCGGAGACCTTGTAGGTCGAGGTATCAAACTTGCCGCCGGCGTGCAGCTTGGTCATCACCACCTGGGCCGCGGGCAGCTTCTCGCCGTCCACTTCCATCTCGTCCACGGGAATGCCGCGTCCGTTGTCCACCACGGTGATGGAGTTGTCCACGTGGATGGTGGCGTCGATCTTGTCGGCGAATCCGGCCAGGGCTTCGTCCACCGAGTTGTCCACGACTTCGTACACCAGGTGGTGCAGGCCCATCTCGCCGGTGGAGCCGATGTACATGGCGGGACGCTTGCGCACCGCTTCCATCCCGCCCAGCACCTTGATGGACTCGGCGGTGTAATCGTGTTCGCCGTCGCCGTTGGCGCCGTTCTTCTTCGGTTTGCTGTTCTCTTTCACCGTTGCCACAGCCGTTTCTCTGGTCGCCATCGAACTCCTGGAATGCCCTCAGACCGGTTCGAAGAATTCCCTCAAGAAGACAAAAATCGAGCGCTGCAGGGGTGAAATCTCACCCCGCCCCAACAAACGTCAAACTGTTGAAAGTAAAGTCACTTAGGAGGCGCCCGAGCACTATTGATTCTACCACAACAGCGGCTCCCGAGGCCGGGCAAATGGCGGCTGGAAGCGACGTGTTTTCAGGGGCTTGCAGAGGTGCAAAAAGATATGTCGTACCTCACCCCGATCGGTTGCGCAGCCCAAGTTCTGAAACCTTCCAGCTTCGCGCGGAATCCTGAGAGCCTATGCTCGTAGATCTCAGCCACATCATCGAACCCGGGATGCCGTCGTATCCCGGGCTGCCCGAGCCCAAGTTCCGCGTCGTGCGCGCGCACGGCGACGAGACTGGCTATGCACCCGGCACTAGCTTCCAGATCGCCGGTTACGATCTTGGAGGCAACACCGCCACGTATGTGGACTCGCCCTTCCACCGCCATCCGTCCGGCGCTGACCTGGCCGGCGTGCCTCTGGAGAGGTTGGCGCATCTGCCCGGCGTGCTCATCGGCGCGGCCGAGGAAGGGCCCATCGAGGCATCCGCGTTCCGCAGTTTCGATCTGCGCGGGCGGGCGGTGCTGCTCTACACCGGCTGGTCGCGCCGCTGGGGCGGAGATTACTTCCGCTCCGGGCCGTATCTCACCGGCGAGGCCTGCGACGCGCTGGTGAAGGCGGGCGCGGTGCTGGTGGGCATCGACTGCGCCAACATCGACAACATGAAAGATCCGGCGCGCCCGGCGCACACCCGCTTGCTGGGAGCCGGCATCCCCATCGTCGAGCACCTGACCAACCTGAACGCGCTGGCGGGGCAGGGCTTCCGCTTCTCCGCCGTGCCGCCCGCCATCCGCGGCGGCACCTCGTTCCCGGTGCGCGCCTTCGCGGTCTGCGATTGAGGTGAGTGATGGATGTCGTCAACCTGAAGGAAAAGCTGTCGCGGTTCTCCCAGCACTGGTCGCCGAAGATCGTCGGCGAGGTCAACGACTGCTACATCAAGCTGGTGAAGTTCCAGGGGCCGTTCGTGTGGCACCACCACGACCACGAAGACGAACTGTTCTTCGTGGTGAAGGGCAGCTTCCGCATGCGCCTGCAGGACGGCGACCGCACCATCCGCGAGGGCGAGTTCCTCATTGTCCCCCGCGGGGTGGAGCACATGCCGGTGGCCGACCAGGAGTGCCACGTCATGCTCATCGAGCCGCGCACCACGCTGAACACCGGTAATCTGAGGAACGAGCGCACGCTGGAAGAGCTGGAGCGGATCTAGTTCATTTCTGTGCCCGTAGCTGTTGCAGGGCGGCCTCGCCTCCGCGGTTCCGCGGATTGAGCTGCACTGACTTCTCGTAATTGGCGATGGCCAGCGCCTTCTGCCCCGCCTTCCTGTAAGCCTCGCCCAGACTGTCATAGACGTTCCAGGACTCCGTATAAGCCTCGACGTTGATCTTGAACACCTCGATGGCGCCCTCGGTGTCCCCCGCGTTCAGCAGTTCGTATCCCAGGTTGTTGAACTCGTTCTCGAAACTGGCGTACTTGTTGGTGGGGTCGGTGCGGAAAGCCTGGAAGGCTCTCCGGAGGCCGCCGTAATCCTTGCGCTGCGCGGCGGAACGCGCGGTCTCGACCAGCGACGGCCGTTCCTGCCAGTGCAGCACCGCTTCCATCACCGGGTCGCGCCCGGCGGCAAAATCGCTGACCGTGGGCTCTATGGCGACGTCGGGCGCCTGCCAGGGACGCTTGTCGCGCTCGTCCAGGTCCTGCCACCACAACGTCGAGAGATAGACCTGGAGCTTGCTGTTGGGCAGCGTGAGCGGAGCCGGGTCGCCGAAGCTGTTGGGCGAGGCGCCTGTCGGCTCCCCCACCCACTCCGCCTCGCTGTACTTGTGCAGGATGTTGGTCAGGTTCTGGGCGGCGGAGAACGTTCGCGGCCCTATCAGGACGAAGAACTTGCCGCGCTGGTTCAGCGGCGAGCGCAGGATGGCCTTGATGGGTTCGGTGTTCAGGTAGTTGTTTCCGCCGCCATTCAGCCTCAAGTCGAGCACCAGGCGATCGACTGGCGTGGTGTCCGCAAAGGCAAACACCCGGCGGAAGAACTGGGCCACCGGCTCTTCCCTCTTGTGCTGGATGGTGTTCCACTGGACGTACAGCGTGCGCGAATCCGGCAAGTACTCGAACCAGTAGTTGTCATCGGGATGGCGCAGGTACAGCGGCAGTGGCACCTGCACCCAGCTCGCATCGGGGATCCAACCGTGGCGGTTCTCCGGCGGCTGGGGGACCGAGGTCACGGCCTGCTCGATCTTCTTCCCGCCCTTCTCGACAGCGATCTTGATCTGCTCGGTGCTGGAGATGAGGCCAAGTCCGTGCAGGATCGCCGGCGTCGACAGTAGCAGTGGCGTGCGCGAGCGGATGGTCATCTCGTTGTCACGGGGAGCCAGTTCAGCCACCGCGTGGAAGATCTCGCCGGCGCTCCGGCCGTCCATGCTGAGCAGCTTCCCGCCGACGAGTCCGGAATATTTCGGCTCGGCGGCGCGCACCACGATCCCGTCCTGCAGGATCTCGAAGCGCAGTGGCAGCCGCGGGTAATCTACCGGCTCGCGGCCGAAGGGGATGTAGGTATGCCCGTCGTGGATCAGGGCCACGATCCGCGCCAGCTCGGCGACCACCTGGTCGTCGTTCAGTTCGGGGATGCGCGCGTCCAGCTGCCGCACTGCGGCCTCGAACTGCTCGCGGGTCATGGCATGGAAGAGATTCTTGTGGTTCTTGGGAGCTTCGGCGGCGAAGTAGCGCAGGTCCTGCCGCCACTTCTCGGCATTCATGGGGGGAAGTCCGGCATGGGCGGCGGAAGCGGTGATCAGCAGGAAAACGGTGGCGAGCAGGCGGTCACGCATGGTTCCTCCCGGCCGGTTAGACGTACCTCGCTACCATCCGTTTACGTCGCTCGCCGCAATCCCGTTCCCCTATTTTTTCTTTTCCTCCGACGGCAGCGGGACGCTGGCGTGGTCGTGAACGATTCTCCACTCGCCCCCGCGTTTCTCCCATACCGACGTGTAACGCCAATCGCCTTTGACGCTGGCGCCGTCCTTGGTCTCGTAGGCCATGTGCACGATCGCCGTCGCCCAGTAGGCGTTGCCGGCGGGATGCACCCGGATGTCGTCGAGCTTGGCGCTTGCCGACTTGAAGCCGGCAAGCACCGGCTTCACTCCCTTCTCGTACTCGGACCAGCCGTGGTAGGCGAGCGGAGTGATGTCGAAGAAGACGTTCCCCGGCGCCGCGTCGTAGTACTTGGCCGCATTGGCCGCGTCGAGAGTGCACCAGGCATCCCAGACCTTCTGCAGCAGCGCGGCGTCCACGCCCGCGGCCTTGTGCTCCGCTGTCGCGTGCTTGTGTTTCTTGGTGGTCAGTTGTGCATTCGAACAGACGCTCAGGAACAGCAACATGATCAGCAGCAGGGCTCGTCTCATGGCATCCTCCGGAAGAATCGGCGGATTCTATTCGCCAGGACTGGAGGGCAGCAAGTCGATTGCGGCAGCCGGCTGTCGTGAGGTCCTTTGCTTCGCTCAGGATTTCGGCTGGAAGCTCCCGCTCGGCTGGCTGCCTCGCTCACGTCTCCAAAGCGGCTCAAGTTGACCCTTTCCCGCTGCACACGCTAAAATCATTGGGTTTGCCTGTAGCACCAATCCCTACAGTCAGCACTGGCTCTTGGAACGACGGAGGAATTGTTATGTACGCGGTCATCCGCTCCGGCGGGAAGCAATATCGGGTCGCGCCCGGCGACGTGATCCGGGTGGAACGGACGCCCGCCGATGGCGGCCAGGTGGTCTTCAGCGACATCCTGGCGGTCAGCGCCTCGGAAGGGCAGGTCTCGCGCCCCCAGGGCGACGCCCAGGTGGTCGGGCGGGTGGTCGAGGAAGGCCGCGGCGACAAGGTCCTGGTCTTCCACTACAAGCGCAAGAAGCAGTACAAGAAGCTGCAGGGACACCGCCAGCCGTTCACCGCGGTGCGCATCACTGAGATCGCCTTCGACGGCCAGAAGTTCACCGCTCCCCAGGAGCCGGAGAAGCCGAAGAAGGAAAAGAAGGCCAAGCCGGCGCCGGAAGAGCCCCGCGAGGTGGAAGCGGCCCTTGAGCATCACGAGAAGAAGGCGGTCCACAAGAAGAAGGCGGCCGCGCCCAAGCACGCTGCGCCTCACAAGGCCGCGGCCCTCAAGAAGCCGCTGGCCAAGAAGCCCGGCAAGGGCAAGAAGAAGTAACTAGAAACGAGAAACTGACGGCGTTTTGCGGGCGTCTGAGCCCGCAGCCGTCATCCTGAGCGAAGCGAAGGATCTCTATGGCACACAAGAAAGGTTTAGGCAGCTCACGGAACGGCCGCGATTCCAATGCGCAGCGGCTGGGCGTCAAGGCGTTCGGCGGACAGCTCGTCCCCGGCGGCAGCATCATCGTGCGCCAGCGCGGCACCCGCATCAAGCCGGGCCTCAATGTCGGCCGCGGCAAGGACGACACGCTTTTTGCTAAGGTCACCGGCGTCATCAAGTTCGTGGACAAGGGCTCCTCGGGCAAGTTCGTCATGATCGAGCCCCTCGAGGCCGCCAAGGCATAAAGGAAACACGTAGGCCGGGCGTCCCCGCCCGGCCCCATCCTCTGCTGACGACTGCCGACTAACGACTGCCGGCTGGTCTTATCCCGTACTTTCCCCCTCCCGTCTTCTCCGCGTAGGAAATCGCCGGTTCGCTTTTCTACCGCCGCGGGACTAGCATATAGCGTCGAAAAACAGGGAGGTCCCCGATGAGCGCCGAGGCCGACGATCGTCCCCAGTCGCACGAAGAGTTGGTAGACGTGTTCGACACCATGGAAGAGTCCGAAGCCATGGTAGTGCGCGGCCTGCTGGAATCGGCGGGTATCGACGCCATCATCACCGCCCGCCAGGCCCCCCAGGACATCCTTCCCGGGGTCGGGGGCGTGCTCGTGCGGGTGAGCCCGGAACGTGCTGAGGAAGCGCGCAGCCTGATCGAGGACTACCGCAACAGCGCCGGCGCCGACGATGACGACGTCAACGACGATTCGGCAGCCTGACCTCCACTGCTCTCCCATCCAGGTAGAACGTGACCGCGCCGGTCAGGTCGGTGCGATAGGTGCGCACTCGCGCCTCCTGCAGCCGCTCCAGGACCGCGCTCTTCGGATAGCCGAACTGGTTCCGCCGTCCTGCTGAGATCACGGCATGGCTGGGCCGGACCGCAGCCAGCAGCTCCGGTTGGCTGGAGGTCGCGCTGCCATGATGCGCCACCTTCAGCAAGTCCGCGCGCGGCGCCAGCGCCGCCAGTCGTCGCTCCATCCGCTTTTCCGCGTCTCCCGCGAGCAGCGCCGCAGTGTTGCCATAGCTGGCGCGCAGCACCATGGAATCGTCGTTGCGCGCCTTCCGGGTCGCATCCCAGTCCGCCGGCGGGGAGAGCACTTCGAAGACCGCTCCGCCGAACTCAAAGCGATCGCCCGCCTTGCGACGCATCACCCGCAGGCCGGCGTTCGTTGCGATCTGCAGCAGGTTTTTCATCTCCGCGGTGTCCGGTGCGGAGCCGATCCATAATTCACGCGGCCGAAAATTGGCGATCACGGCGCCCAGGCCGGCCATGTGGTCGGCGTGCGCATGGCTGAGCGCCACCGCGTCCAGCCGCCGGAAGCCGCGAGACCATAGATACGGCGAGACGACTTCTTCGCCGAGATCGAAGGCGCTGCTGGGATCGCCTCCGACCGAGCCCCCCGCATCCAGCAGCAGCTTCCGTCCTTGCGGCGTGATGACCAGGTGGGAATCACCCTGTCCCACGTCCAAGGACGTGATCTCCAGGACTCCGGAGCGCAACTGCTCTCCCGCCGGATAAGCAGTGATCCAGGCCGCCGAGCCCACCAGCATCGCCAGTCCCAGCACGGCCCAGGCCGGTTTGCGTCGCGCCAGCGCCAGGCACAAGGCAAATGCGATGCCGGCTGCCATTGCCGCCGCGACGTTCGGGGTGGGCAGTCGCACATCGGCCACCGACCATCCTCCGAGCAGGTGCACTACCCCCGTGATTCCGTGCAGTACGGCGCCGGTCAGTGCGGCCGCGGCCTTGGCCGCTGCCATCCAGACATAGCTGAGCAGCACCGCGACGATCGCGATCGGCATCAGCAGCGTGGCCAGCGGCACCACCACCGTGTTCGCCGGCAGTGCCAGGACCGCCGCCCGGTGGAAATAGACCGCCATGGGCAATGCCAGGGCTACCTGCATCAAGGCGGCGATGGCCAGCAGCTCGAAGAGCGCGACTGCGGTGCGGACCGCGGCCAACAGTAGCCCGCGTGCAATCCGCCTGCCCAGCAACTCCGCCAGGCGCTCCTCCAGCAGCCGCAGATCGAGCCGGAGCTCCGCCAGTCGCGGCGCGAGCCTCAGGTCGTAGGTCACCGACTCCAGGTAACGCAGGGCTTTGCGATAGGGTTCCGAGGTGCGCTCCAGCAGCGGGACTCCGATGCCGGCGATCGCCAGCACCGACAGGAACGTCAGCTGGAAACTGGCATCGAAGAGCGTCGCCGGACTGATGACTAGCAGGACCAGGGCGGCCGTCCCCACCGCGTTCAGCGGCGCGCGCTCGCGGAACAGCAGCCGTGCTCCCAGGTAGAGCCACAGCATCAGTGTGGCGCGCAGGATCGGCGGGCCGCCATCGGTCAGCACGGCATAGATGCCGGTGCTCAGCACCGCGATGACCGTGGTCAGCGCCTCCGACGCGCGCAGCCGGCGCAGCGCCCAGAACACCACCAGCGCCAGGATGCCGACGTTCATCCCGGAGACGACTAGGATGTGGTAGGTGCCGGTCCGCTGGAAGTCCAGCCGGGTGTCGCGGTCGATGTACGTCCGCTGGCCGATGAGCATGGCGTTCAGCAGCGCCGCGTCGCCCGGGGTCCAGAGTTCGAGCGTGCGCGACACCAGCGAGCGCCGTATCCGGCTGCGCCAGTCCTCCCACCGCGAGCCGCTGAATCCCGGGAGCCGCTCTAGCTTCTCCGCTGACACCGACCCGGTGGCGACGATCCCCTGGCCGCGCAGATAGCTGCGGTAGTCCAGCGCCCCCGGGTTCTCATAATTCGCCGGCTGGCGCAACCGCACCGGGAAGCGGACGCGCTCTCCGTACAGGAGCGGCCGGTCCTCGTCGTCGCCGTAGAGGGTGATCCGCAAGCCCCACGGGACCGCCTCAGAGGATTGGCTATCGGCCACGCTCTCGGTCTCGACCTCGATTGCCTGGCGGGGCTTGCCGAACTTCGGTGCGCGCTCGATCGCATCGCGCACCACGCGACCGGTCACCATGACCTGGCGGCCGTCGCACCAGCGTGATAAATCGCCGGCCGGCAGCCCAGGCACGGCTAGCTGCGCCTCCAGCGCCCCCAGGCATGCGACCGACATCATCGCCAGCGCGGCCGCGAGCCAGCCGTACCTTCTCAGGAAGTAGGCGGACCCGCCCAGGGACGCACTGAACGCCACCCACCACCACGGATCAGGCCGCCACGCCCAGTTGCCTGCGAGGATCCCGGCGGCGAACGCCAGGGCCAGCCACAGCAGGGGTTCACGGCTGCGTAAGGACACGCGCCCTCCGCGAAACCGTTCATGTTAGTGGGATGAGAAACGCCGTGCTGTGACCTGCGGCATGCTCCGCCGTGATTCCCGGTAGAGACGCCCGTCAGGACGTCTCGATCTTGCGGACCGTTGGCCCGGGAGGCAGCGCGTCGCGCAGCTCGCGCGCCGTCCTCTTCAGCACCGGGTGGCGTACTTCGGGGGCGATCTCGGCCAGCGGCTCCAGCACGAAGCGCCGTTCATGCATCGCGGGATGGGGGATGGTGAGCCCTTTCGCCTCTACCACCGACGATCCGAACAGCAGGATGTCGATGTCGATGTTCCGTGGGCCCTTGGCCTGGGTGCGCTTCCGTCCCATGGACTGCTCGACGTCCAGCACGCGCCTCAGCAGTTGTCGCGGCATGGCTTCCGTCTCCAGCTTGACCACGCAGTTCAGGAACCAGCCTTGCTGCCTGACCTCGACCGGCTCGGTCTCGTAGATGGAGGAGATCGCGGCGACGGCGCCTAACTGGCGCAGCTTCTCGATGGCCATGTCCAGGTGCGCTCGCCGGTCGCCCACGTTCGAGCCCAGCGACAAGTAAACAGCCTTCTTCACCGGTTCCCGATTCTACGCACCTTGGCCCCGATGTCCGCTGATTACTTTCGAGGGTACCCCCGTTGTTGCGGGGGGTGGCGTGGACTATAGTCCGGTTTGGCCCCCATGACTGCCCCTCCGCGAACCGCGACCGACCAGGATAGCCTTCAGGTCTCGGATGTGCAGAAGCGCGTCCAGTCGCTGGAGGACCGCGACTTCCAGCTCTGGTCCATCGCCGCCCTGGTGCTGGTGGTCCTGGCCGCCGGTGTGGCCATGCTGCTGTTCCCCAACGTCATCTGGAACAACCGCATCCTGCGCGCCGACGCCCGTTACCTGCCCCAGCTCTTGTACGGCCTGATCACGCTGGTCATCCTGTTCAATATCTATCTGCTGAAGCAGCGCATCATGTTGCGGCGCACCCGCGAAGAGCTGGTCCACCAGCTCATGTACACCCGCACCGTAGAGCAGCTCACCCTTACCGACCCGCTGACCAAGGTGTTCAACCGCCGCTACCTGGACGAGATCATCGCCAAGGACGTGCAACGCGCCGACCGCCTGGGCACCATCCTGACCCTGGTCATGATCGACGTGGACGACTTCAAGGAAGTGAACACCCGCTTCGGCCACCTGATGGGCGACCGCTTGCTCAACGAGGTGGCCAACGTGTTGCGCTCCACCTTCCGCGGCTCCGATACCATCGTGCGCTACGGCGGAGACGAATTCCTGCTCATCCTGGAGAGCCCCCGCGAGCACGATGCCGAGAAGTCCCTGGACCGCCTCGCCGCCAACATCGCCGCCTGGAACGCGACCAACACCCTCGACTACAAGATGGGCCTGACCTGGGGCGTCGCCCGCTACGAGAAGGGCAAGACCATCGAGGATGTGCTCGACGAAGCCGACCGCAAGATGTTGGAGGCGAAAAAGGCCTAGGATCCTCGGGCGAAACTAGGCTGGCGGGCCGGCAGGCGCGGTGAGGACCGCGGTTTCGGTCTCCGCCGTTTCATCGGCGGTCGTCTCTTCCCACAGCGAGTGATCGCGCAATAGGCGCCGGACTAATGCGGTGTGCATGGCGTGCCCAGCGCGGTCGGCCACCACCCGCCCCCGCACCTGCTTGCCCAGCAGCGCCAGGTCCCCGATCAGGTCGAGCACCTTGTGGCGCACGAATTCGTCCGGGTAGCGCAGCGGCGGGTTGGTGATGCCGTCGCGGGTCAGCACGATGGCGTTCTCTTCCGAGGCCCCGCGGATCAGTCCCATGTTGCGCATGGCCTCGGCCTCGTGCAGGAAGCCGAAGGTGCGCGCCGGGGCGATCTCCTGCTGGAACGCGCCGTTGCTGAGTGCGATCTCGAAGGCCGAGTTGCCGATCAGCGGATGGGGGAAGTTGATGTGATACGAGACCGAGTATCCCTGGTGCGGATACACGGCGATGAACTTGTCGCCTTCGCGCAGCTCCAGCTCGCGGCGGATGCTCAGGTATGTGCGGCGCCGCCGCTGCCGCCGCAGCCCCGCCTTCAGCACCATGTCCACGAACGGCTTGGCGCTGCCGTCCAGGATGGGGAGCTCCAGGTTGTCCAGTTCCACGACGGCATTGTCCAGCCCGATACCCACGAACGCCGCCAGCAGGTGCTCGGTGGTGGAGATGAGCACGCCTTGTTTCATCAAGCTGGTGGCGTAGCTCACCTTGGCGACGTTCCGCCCGGTGGCTTCCACCTCGTAGCCGTCCAGGTCCACCCGGCGGAAGACCACGCCCGTTCCCGCCGGGGCCGGCAGGATCTGCAGTCGCACCGGGGCTCCGCTGTGGAGCCCGACGCCCTGACACTCCACGGACGCACGGATTGTCTGTTCGTAACCCAACGCTTGTTCGATGAGTAGTTTACCGCCCGGGCCGCAAGTCTGACTGTGGTAGTTTTGCCACAGTTCGTGGCATGTTATGGTGGCCCACAAAGTGTGGTCATTCTGCCACACCGATGTCCCTGGTCTGTGACTAGGCGCTATGACCTATGCGCTTACTTCCTCTTCTCCAACGGGTCATAGGTGACGGTGGCCTGGAATTGGGAATCGGCGATGCCGGTGTTGTAGGCGGTGTTGTCGATGAAGCGCTGGCGGGTCACGTCACCGTTATGCATGGTCACCAGGCTGCGCGGCGTCTGGATGCCCTGCACCAGGTGGTAGTTGCTGTAGACCTCGGCTTCCTCGTCGATATAACGGGTCTCCGGGTCGCGCCACTGGTAGCTCTTGCGGACCAGCAGGTGGCTGAAGGTGTCGATGGCAAGGGTCACCGACTGGTTGTTGGGGTTCAGGATGGTGACCTTGTCCACCTGTTTCTGGTCGGCGATGCCCACGCCGTCGTAGATGAGTACCGTCCCCGGCTGCCGGAGCCAGCGCCGCAGCACTACCTGCAGGGCATACTGGTGGTCGCGGAGATATCTCTTGAGGTCTTCCGGATCCTCCAGCCGGGTGCCCTTGTAGGTGGTCTCGTAGCCCTTGTCTCCGTTGTGGATCAGCACCACGTCGCGCTGCTTGGTGAACTCCACCCGCTCCATGTCCGGCCACTTCCAGAACAGCCAGTAGGGGGTGCTCATGCTCGAGGGGTTGCCGTGGTAGAAGGCCGCGGTGCGCCCGCTCTGGCTCATGTCGCGGTAATTCAGGAAAGCATCGCCGCCCATGGCCTGGATCATGCGGTCGAGAACGGCTCGCGCTTTCTTGTCGCCGGCATCTTCCGGGACGCGAGCCTTCGTCGGCGCGCTCTGCGCCGTGCAAGCCGCACACAACACCAGCGAGAAGGCTAGGAAGTACTTTGGCTTCATCGGCTGCTCAGGTTAGACGCTCTTTTCAATCTCTCGGCTGCTTTTTGGCGACTGGCGCCCGGCGCCTGGCGACTTCTTACCCCACCAGCACCGCCCCGCCATTCACGTTAAAGATCTCCCCGGTGATAAACCCAGCATGCTCGGTGCACAGGAACAGGATGGGAGCGGCGATCTCCTCCGGCTTGCCCACGCGTCCCAGGGGGATGGTGCGCATCGCCCGCTCGCGCAGGCGCGGATCGTTGAGCGCCGGCGCCGCCATCTCCGTGTCCACCCACCCGGGCGCGACGCAGTTCACGTAGATGCCGTCCGGCGCCAGCTCGGTGGAGAGTCCCTTCACCATGCTGATGACCGCTCCCTTGGTGGCGGCGTAATCGCAATGAAAGGCCTCGCCACGCTGCCCTGCGGTGGAGCTGACGATCACGATGTGCCCGCCGCGCTGCCGCTTCATCTGCGCCACCGAGTGCTTCACCAGCCCGAAGACACTGTCGAGGTTGACCCCGATGCTGCGCCGCCATTGCTCGTCCGACATCTCGTTCACCGGGACGTCCTCCGGCGGCCAGATCCCGTGGTTTGCCACCAGGCAATCCAGGCGCCCGAACTTCCTCACCGCCGCCGCCACCAGGTTCTTCGCCGACTTGGCGTCGTCCAGGTCGGCCTGCAGCGCCGCGCACCGCTTGTCACCGCACTCGCGCACCAGTTCCTTGGCCCGGCCGGAGGCCTTCTGATAGCTGAACACCACCTTCGCGCCGGCGCGCGCGAACATCCGCACACAGGCCGCCCCGATGCCGCGCGATCCCCCGGTGATCAGCGCCACCCTTCCCCGTAGCGACAGTTCGACTCCCTTGCTCATGCGAATCGGGAATTATAAGGGAAGCCTTGCTTGCGACTCACGACTTGCGACTTGCGACCGCCGTTGCGGCTTGAATGAACCGCCGGAAGATCTCCACCGACGCCGGCTCCTCCAGCGTCCTTTCCGGATGCCACTGCACTCCGAGCACGAAGTGCTCCGGGTCCACCCCTTCGACCGCTTCGATCACCTGGTCGTCGGGGCAGCGCGCCACCACCCGCAGCGCCGTCCCCACCTCGGCCGCCGCCTGGTGATGGCTCGAGTTCACCACCAGCTCCCCGCGCGCGTCGAGATACGGCCCAAGGATCCCCGCCAGCTTTGACTTGGCCTCCACCGCCACGGAGTGCGCCTTGGGCACGGCGCGTCCGGCGGAGTGGTTGATGGGGCTCTTCACCTGTTCGGGGATGTCCTGCACCAGCGTGCCCGTCTGGTACACGTTCAGCATCTGCATCCCGTAGCAGATTCCCAGGATGGGCTTGCGCACGTTGTAAGCATCCTGGAGCAGGAGCTCGTCGGCCATGTCGCGGCGCGCATCGGTCTCCGCCGTCCTGGGATGGCGCGGTTCCCCGTACTTCGAGGGATCGATATCGGCGCGGCTGCCCGGCAGCAGGACCGCATCACACTCCGCCAGCTTCTTGGCGATCTCGTCGGGCGACAGGTCGAGGGCGATGACCACCGGCGTGCCTCCGCCGGCTTCGATCCCTTGCAGGTACTGGGGCAGCGCCCGCTTGGCGTAATCCGGGTCGAGCGAATGTGGAACCGGGATGGCGACCCGCGGTTTCATGTGCCTCCTACAGCCGCTGCTTCTCCGGCCCGCAGGCGTCTTTGACCCGCGGCTCCAGCGTCCCCAGGTCGCGCTGGTCGAGCGCGCGTTCCATGAGCCTGGACTTGGCCTTCGGGTCGCGCTTGACGAGGTTCTGGTACCCACGCAGCGCCGATTCCAGCCCCGCCCAACTCGACGTCCCCGGGTCGGCGGCCGGGTGCTCGATGACGTACGCCGCGGCTCCGAAGGTGTAGGTCATCGACAGCTCCGGGGCGTACTTGTAGTCCTCGCGCAGCCAGGGCATGACGTCGTTGCACAGCGTCACCGTGATGTCCGGGACGTCGATGATGCGCTGGAACAGCCGCCGCGTGTCCTTGGTCAGCGAGCGGTCGAGCGGGTTCTGCTCCAGCTTCTTGGACAATTCCCCGATCTGCTTGCGCTCTTCCGCCGTGGAGGGCGCCGCATCCTGCGTCTGCGCGACGGCGGGCCCGACCACCAAGACCAACCCCAGCAGAGCAATCACCGCATTCCGCATGACCGTCCCCTCCGCCTGATTATTACAAATCGCCGCCGCCCCCGGCGAACCCTTCGGGATCGGTTGGTAGAATAGGACTGGATGCGGGGTAGCCCGTTCCCAGTTCATGCAGTTTACGGGAAAGTACGATGTGGTGGTGGTCGGCGCCGGGCACGCCGGATGCGAGGTTGAGCGGCTTTGCGGGCGTGAGCGAGACGGTAGTCGAGCGGGAGCCCGCACGCGAAATCCTGAGCGGCGGCGAAGGACCTGCCGAGCAAAGTTCTGATGGTTAGTTTCACGGAAAAATACGATGTGGTGGTGGTCGGCGCCGGGCACGCTGGATGCGAGGTTGAGCGGCTTTGCGGGCGTGAGCGAGACGGTAGTCGAGCGGAAGCCCGCACGCGAAATCCTGAGCGGCAGCGAAGGACCTGCCGAGCAAGGTTCTGATGCTTAGTTTCACCGAAAAATACGATGTGGTGGTGGTCGGCGCCGGGCACGCTGGATGCGAGGCCGCGATGGCCGCCGCCCGCATGGGCCTGAAGACCGCCCTGGTCACCCTGAACCTCGACCTCATCGCGCAGATGTCGTGCAACCCCGCGGTGGGCGGCATCGCCAAGGGCCACCTGGTCCGCGAAGTGGACGCCCTCGGCGGCATCCAGGGCCTGGTCACCGACGCCGTCGGTATCCAGTTCCGCCTGCTCAACACTTCGCGCGGCCCGGCCGTGTGGTCGCCCCGCGCCCAATGCGACAAGCAGGCCTACCGCCTCAAGATGCGCCAGGTGCTCGAATCCGAGCCCAACCTCAAGATCAAACAGGCGGAAGTCGCGGAGCTCATCCTTGAGGGAGCAGGAGGCAGGGCGCAGGAAGCAGCTCCCGACGGCCAACGACCGACGACCGACGACCAACGCCGAATCTGCCGCGGCATCAAGCTCCGCGACGGCCGCACCTTCGCCGCCGACGCTGTGGTCATCACCACCGGCACCTTCCTTAATGGCCTGATCCACTGCGGCGAGCAGCAGTATCCCGCCGGGCGCAGCGGCGAGCCGCCTTCGGTCCTGCTCGGCGAGTCGCTCAAGCAGCTCGGACTGCGCGGCTGCCGCCTCAAGACGGGCACGCCCCCGCGCCTCGACGGCCGCACCATCGATTTCTCGCGCTTCACCCCACAGCCCGGCGACGCCGACCCCACGCCGTTCAGCTTCCGCACCCAGAAGGTCGCGCACCACGACAAGCAGGTCGCCTGCTACATCGCCTTCACCACTCCGGAGACCCACCGCCTCATCCGCGAGAACGTCCACCGCTCGCCCATGTACTCCGGCCAGATCAAGAGCATCGGCCCGCGCTACTGCCCCTCCATCGAGGACAAGATCGTCAAGTTCCCCCACCACGAGAAGCACCAGCTCTTCCTCGAGCCCGAGGGCCTGAACACCCACGAGATCTACGTCAACGGCATGAGCACCTCGCTGCCGGTGGACGTGCAGTTCGCCATGGTCAAGTCGGTCCCCGGGCTGGAAGACGCCGAGATGCTCCGCCCCGGCTACGCCATCGAGTACGACTCCATCGACCCCACCGAACTGGAGCGCACCCTGGAGACCAAGAAGATCGCGCGCCTCTTCCTCGCCGGCCAGATCAACGGCACCAGTGGCTACGAAGAAGCCGCCTGCCAGGGCATCATGGCCGGCATCAATGCCGCCCTGAAGGTGAAGGGCGAGCCGCCCCTGGTCCTCGACCGCACCGAGGCCTACACCGCCATCCTCATCGACGACCTCATCTCCAAGGGCACCAACGAGCCCTACCGCATGTTCACCTCGCGGGCCGAATTCCGCCTGCACCTGCGCATCGACAACGCCGACCGCCGCCTCACCCCGCACGGGCGACGCGTCGGACTGGTCAAGGACGACCACTGGCAGCTCTATCTCGCCAAGCAGCAGCGCATGGAGGCCCTCCGCGAGACTTTGGAAAAGACCCGCGTAACCTCCGGGATGCTGGAACGCCTGGACGCTTCTTCCTCCTGTCATGCTGAGCGGAGCGAGGCGCAGCCGAGCGCAGTCGAAGCACCCCTACCCTCTTCCCAATCCCTCCGCGCCAGCATTGGCGCCCCCCTCTCCCAACTGTTGAAGCGCCCGGAGCTCTCCATCGAGCAACTCACGCCGCTCCTCCGTGAGCTCTTGCCCGAAGGCTATGGGTCGACCTTCGACGAGATGCGCTCGGTCGAGACCGAGATCAAGTTTGCCGGTTACCTGCAGCAGCAGGAGCGCGCCATCGAGCGCCTGAAGAAGGCGGAGCAGCGCCAGATCCCCGAGTGGTTCGATTACGCCGCGGTCAGCGGCCTGTCGCGCGAGATGAGGGAGAAACTGCAGCGGGTGCGCCCCGGCACCATCGCCCAGGCCTCGCGCATCCCCGGAGTCACGCCCGCCGCTCTCAGCCTGGTGAACGTGTACATCGAGATCCAGGCCCGCCGCCTGCAACAGCCCTCGGCCTAGCCTAGCCGCGCTCGAAAGCGTGCTTGCGTTCCAGTTCTTCGGCCGCCTGCCGCGCCGCCGCTCGCACCCGCTCGGACTCGGCCGCAAGCTGCTCGGTGGCATAGGCGTACTCGCCCTCTATCCGCAACAGTCCCCCCAGCGCGCGGGCCTGCTCCAGCAGCGAGCCCGCGGTGGTGTTCAGATATTCCAGGTCCACCGGGTCGGTCAGCCACACCCGCTCCCCGGGCGCGCCCCGCCCGACAGTGGACCAGTACATCTTGCGCAGCAGGAATGCCCGCACTGCCTCGGTGCTGGCCTCGGCGAAGGCCCAGCAGTTGCGCTTGAAGTCGTAGGCCCGGCTGGAGAGCGGCACCGGCAGACGCTTGGGCGAGGGCAGGAACTCCAGTTCCTTGTTGTCCACCGCCTTGCGCAGCGTGTTCACCGCCGGTGACTCCGTCTGTTCCGGCTCCAGCGATGGCAGCACCTCGCGCACGGTGCGCGTCATCTGCAGCGCGATCAGGGCGTGCTGCCCGCGGCCGTCCTCCAGCCGGATGTCACCGTGCAGCACGAAGAAATCCGCTCCCGCCGTGGACGGCTTGAACGGCCACTCCAGCGCGATGCTCAGCGGCAACCCATGCAGCGTCACGCAATACCTCGTCGTCTGTTTACCTTTTTCACTCATACGGAATCATGGATTCTAGCCGATGCCCTTCCCCTTCTGTCATCCTGATGTGGTGTTGTAGGCCGCTCGCCCTCGAGCGGTCCCGATTGGCGTCCGCAGGACGCTTTGCGCGCCCAGCGCGCATGCTTTGCCGACGACTGACGACTGACGACCATTTCAATAGAATTACCCCGTGCTCTCCGACTCTTTCGCGTTTTCACCGGACCGCGACGCCGAGCTCTTCGACCAAGTCCCGGCTGCGCCCGCCGTCTTCCTCATCCGCGGCGATTCGGGGGAGCCCTATGTGTCGAAGACGGCGAACCTCAAGCGCCGCCTCGTGCGCCTGCTGGGGCGTCCCGAAGAGCACACCCGCAAGCTCTCCCTGCGCGACGTCGCCACCACCGTCGAATATACCCTCACCGGCTCCGACTTTGAATCGCAGTTCACGCTCTACTCCGCCGTCCGTTCGCTGTTTCCCGACAGATACCGCGACCGGCTCAAGCTCCGCTTCGCTCCGCTGGTGCGTTTCCTGCTCGAGAACGAGTACCCGCGCGCCTACGTCACCCGCCGCATCGCCTCGCTGAGGGGCGCGTCGCAGTATTACGGCCCGTTCCCCTCGCGCGCCGCCGCCGACAAATTCCTCAACGACGCCCTCGACCAGTTCAAGATCCGCCGCTGCGACTTCGAGATCTATCCCGACCCGCAGTATCCGGGCTGCATCTATTCCGAGATGAAGATGTGCCTGGCGCCCTGCTTTGCCGGATGCACTCCCGAGCAGTACGCCGGGGAAGTGGAGCGGGTCCGCGCTTTCCTCGATTCCGCCGGGCGCTCGCTGGTGCGCGAGCTCGAGACCCAGCGCGAGAAGGCGTCGGAAGACCTCCAGTTCGAGCAGGCGTCCGCACTCCACGCCCGCATCGAGAAGATCAAAGCCACCACCCGCCTGCCCGAAATCGTCCGTCCTTTGGAACGTGTCTGCGGGGTCATGGTGCAACCCTCGGCTGAAGAGGGAGCGGTCGCTTTGTTTCCCGTCGCCGGCGGTCACATCTCGAGCGGCGTCCCTTTTCCCGTCCAGCAGCGGGAAGGCAAGAGCGTCTCCATGGAGTCGCGGCTGCAGCAGGCGCTCGCGGCGGCGCCCCGCGCTCGCGCCGCCTCGGCCCTGGAGCTGATGGAGCACCTGGCCATCCTCAAACGCTGGTACTATCGCTCGGCGCGCGTGGGCGA
>DATKKJ010000187.1 GCA_035543055.1 Terriglobales bacterium
CAAGCGCCCTGCGGCCCATCTGTGGCCAGGGGCCTGTGGCCAAAGGCCTGTTGGCCAAAGGCCTTGACATCGTTCTCTGGTTCCGATATAGGTACGCGGGGGTAAAGTTTGATGTCCGTGCACGCCTTGCGGGTCATCGCCAGGGCCATCGCGATCGCCGTTATTCCGCTGGCTCTGTTCGCGCAAAGGGTGCAGCTCTTTTGGATCTTGTGATTCTCTGAGTGTGAGGGAGCTTCGCAGGTGTGAGAGCTCCCTACGACTCTCCTTGTCTGGGAACGATTCTCAGCGTGCCGCGACGACTAGACCGGGATGAGTTGGCTACCGACGGGGCGGTTTCTGGCACACGGTGATCGGCGTAGCGCGAGGCGTGGTGGCGTTCATATTCCCGTTGCTCGTGAAACTGCCAATAGGCATCGAAGTCGTTGCTGGAGCGCAAGGCGCGCAAGCGGAGCACCGCTTCGGCTCCGCTTAAACTCCAGCGCGCACCCGTCAGGTTCATCCGGTCCTCGACCAGATGACGACAGGCGCCTTCAATGACCCCGGTGGCGATGGGAACCCCCTCGGCCAGCGCCTTGTCATACTGCAGGTACGGCGAGTAGTTGAGCAGATAGTCGGCGCAGTCGTCCACCGGCTTCCGCTCCACCACGGCCATCTCCCGAAGCGTGGCACTGCGGCGCATGCCCGCCGCCACCAGACTGGCCTTGCCGCGCAGAATCTCCAGCAGATGCGCTCGCGTCCAGCGGTCCTGTTCGAGTTCCTGACCGGGGAAAAAGGCCCCCGCCGCCTTCCACACATACTGCGCCACATGGATGAAGTCCACGATGATGATCAGGGGTATCTTCCGTTCCTCCGCCAACCGCTGAAGATGATCGATCTGCGGAAGATTGCCATCCACCAGCGCGACCCAGCGCTTCTGCCGCTTCGGGTCCCGACGTGCCGCTTCCTGGAACATCTCCCCGATCACCGCTTCCGGCGACTGCGCCAGGCTGGCCCAGACCCGTTTGTGTTCGGGCCGTGGCCGCGCGGGCCCCGTTTCCTCCAGCGTGGGAGACTCTGGCAGGATCTGTTCGGCCGTGCGAATAAACGGCTCTACGGTATAAATGGCAGCCACCGCGGCCATCCGTTTGGCATGCAGCCGGCGCCCGCTCCCCAGCCGCGCCGTGAAGGTCTTGGCCCGCGCCGCTGCCGCGCGCTGCGTGGGTTCGCGCAGATCCTCGGGCCGCATGACCACGCCCTTGCCATCCACCGTCAGAACCAGGATGGATCCCGAGTGGGGATCCGCGCGAGCGCGTGTCTGGCGATCCCCGTAAAACGCCTCGAAATCCTGCGCCGCCCGGATCACCAGTTCCTCGAACTGACGCTTGGGCACGTGCGCACCGGTATACACCTCCAGCGTCTTGATCCCCTCGTCAAACGAGCTCTTGGCCGCTTCCATCGCCGCCCGGCGCCGCACTTCCAGCGAGTACTTCTCCGGCGGGAGATTGAGCGCACCGTCGAGCGGATGCAGACTGGGTGTGTCTGGGGCTCGATAGCCGGTGCGGGCCACCTCCACAGCGCCGAAGATGCTCTCCAGACTGCGCTCCTGGACGGCGGTGGGCGTGAGCGGCGTGCCCGCGGCATCGCACACTGGTTCGACCGCCTGGCCCGGCTGGCGCAGGTCCAGATGGGCCTGCAGCAATTTTCGCAGCAACTCCCGCCCCATCCCCTCCAACTGTCGTTCCAGCTCACTATGCTTCACCTGGCACGCCTCCTTCGAACGTAGGAACTCGCTGATGCTCGCATAGGCTTGGTCCGCCCCGGCAAAGGGGTCCGCCAGACAGGGCAGGGCGCTCATGGACGTCCGCTTTCTCCCCGCAGGCGCGCCTGCGCATCGCGTCTCAAGGGATACACGAACACCCGCTTGGGCCGGGCACCGTGACGGCGATGCTGGCGATCCTCGCGACCGCGCCCACTGGTCTGCCCAATCTCCACCCAATTCGCCGCCCGGTAGCAGGCGCCGGTATAGCGCGCCGGGTCCACGAAGGTCTCCGCCAGCAGCGGCCTGACGCCGTATTGAGCCTGCCAATCCGCGGGCAAACGCCGCAGGGCCTCGGCTAATGTGGCACTCGCCAAATTTTGGATGTGGACCCAGGGCAGCAGCAAGAGCCGGCTGTTATTGACCACCTGCTGCAAATGGCGTGCACGGGTCGCTTCGTCCCACCCAATCCACCGATCTCGGGCCTGGAGCCGCCACGCCGCACTGGAAAACTGCAGGCCGCCTACCACCGTGGGCACGGGCCGGCTAATCCAGACCAGATACTGGAGGTGTGCGCCGAATGGCACTTTGTAGCCGAGCGGGTGATAGCGGCCGACCAGTTCACGAAACCGCTGCCGCGCCCCCGCGTCCGCCACACGCTCGACGCACACCGGGGCAAACGTTTCCACGCGCCCGCTCAGCGGCACGCCCGCTTCGCCCGCGGCCGTCCGCGGAATCGATGTGACTGACCCGACCGGTCGCGTCTGCTGTTTCGCGGGCAGGCGGAGCTGTCCCTGCGCTTCCAGCCGCGCCAGCAGCATGAGGCATTCGGCTTCCTTTAGCGAACCATTGGCACGCGTCCAGCCCACCAACTCGCTGACTGTGTTGGCCAGTTCTTTTCGACTCAGGCCCCGACAGGTGTCCACCACCTCGCGAATCAACGCGATCTCAGCGGCCGCGAACATTCGGCCGCCGCAGCGGAAACCGAGGCTGTCTACCAGGTTCGCCACCGCAGGTGCTCCTACGCCAGATCTAGGGTAGCGAACCGGAGGAGAAATGTCCAGCCCTGAACCGCAGAAAAATGTAGATGAGAGCAAAAGGGAGCGACGCCCCGCCGGTGTAAGCAGGACGTGTCATCCCAGAGCGGGCCCGCATCGCCGTATGCCCACCAGATATCCCGTCGGAGTGTCGATATCCCCCCTCATCCGCGCAGCATGAACACTCCCACACCGGCTATCCCATTGAAAGATTATGCATTAATCTCAAACGCAAAAGAGCCGCACCCAGCAGGTTCTCAGCGGCACGCCGCGCCTGCTGTGGTTCCTGAGAGTTCCGCTCCTGGCGACCATG
>DATKKJ010000188.1 GCA_035543055.1 Terriglobales bacterium
CGTCCGCATCCCGTTCGACGCCGCGAAGACCTGGGGCAAGCGCGGGCAGATACCGGTGCACGGGGAGATCAACGGATTCGAGTTCCGCACCTCGCTCTTTCCCGACGGCCAGGGCGGGCACTCGCTTCTGGTCAACAAGCAGATGCAGCGGGGCGCGGGTGCGGTGGCGGGACACAAAGCTCACTTCCGGCTGGAGCCGGACAGGGCCGAGCGCGTGGTGCGCGTGCCGGCGGAGCTGGCCAAGGCGCTGGCGCAGTCGAAGCGGCTGCAGAAGTTCTACGAATCGTTCAACCACTCGATGCGGAAGTGGATGAGCGACCAGGTGGCCGCGGGAAAGGCGCAAGCCACGCGCGTCCGCAAGGCGGAGCAGGTCGCCGAATGGTTGATGGAGGCCATGGAGGCGGAGCGCGAGCTGCCGCCGCTGATCGCGCGGGCGCTGGCGCTGGACCCGGAGGCGCGGCGCGGGTGGGAGCAGATGACGCCGGCGATGCGGCGCGGGCAGTTGATGGGGATCTTCCATGTTCGCGGAGTGGAGTCCCGCGCGCGGCGGCTGGCCAAGACGGTGCAGATGGCGGCGGAGTACGCGGAGAAACATGCTTCGCGCTCGGGCTGACGCCCTCGCGCAACTCCTGTGTCGCCCCTGAAGGGGCTCAACCGAATTGTTGGAGCTTTCCCGGCATTCCGGCGCTGCGCGCCTCCATGCCGGGCTACTTTCATTCGCCCGCTTCGCGGGCTGTTTTCGTGAGGTGCACGCATGGCGGAGTTTGCTGGCAGACGAGTGATACGCGAGTACTTGCAAACCAACGACGCGGCGCCGGAGAAGCTGTTTCCGCTGCTGTGTCCGGTGCGGGAGGCGGAGTGGGTGCCGGGGTGGGAGTACCGGCTGATCTTTTCGAGATCCGGGATCGCCGAGCTGGGGTGCGTATTCAGCACGCCCAACGAGGATGGCTCCGAGACCACATGGATAACCATCGAGTATGAGCCGCCGCGAGGGGTCGGATTCGTGTGGGTGTGGCCGGGGATGGTGACGGCCCGATTGCGTTTCGACCTTGAGGCGGCCGATGGGAAGACGCGCCTGCGAGCCCGGTATGAGTACACCGGGTTGTCGGAGAAGGGGAATGCCGAGGTCGAGCGCTACAGCGAGAAGTGGTTTGCAGAGAAGATGAAGAAGTTCGAGGCGGCGCTGAATCATTATCTCGCGACCGGGAGAATGATCGCGGCGGGGGCGTGGGAGTAGGTCCTTCGCTCCGCTCAGGATTTCGGCAGCGGGCTCCTGCTTCGCTCACGCCCGCTAAACGCTTCAATTTTCGCGTTTCATGTTTCACGTTCTGAAACGGGTACAATGCTGCGCACCATCAGGGGGTGGCTATGAAGCGGTGGATGAGTGTGACCTTGGGCGTGGTGTTGTGCGCGGCAATGGCGAGCGCGGCCGATCCGCCGGTGTTCACCAGGCTGCAGAAGCTGGTGGGCACGTGGGAGGCAAAGAGGCCGGATGGGAAGATGTCAACGACAGAGGTGACGTCGGTTTCCGCCGGTTCGGCTCTCATGATCGTGCAGCCCGATGAAGGGTATGGCTCGATGATCACGATGATCCATCCGGACGGCGATCGCGTGCTCCTGACGCACTACTGCTCGGCGAAGAACCAGCCGCGGATGGTGGCCGAAGCGATGCCGGACGGAAAGACGATCAAGTTCAAGTTCCTCGATGTCACCAACCTGAGCGAGGGACAGCCGGGGCACATGCGCGACCTCGTGCTCACGCTGCCGGATAATGACCACATGAGCCAAGAATGGCACTTCCGGGGCGCCGACGGCAAAGACGTGACCGAGACCTTCAACCTGGTGCGCAAGAAATAAGATGCGGGGGAAGGCCTAAGTCCTCGGTTGCTGGTCTCTGGTGGTTGGCTTCACCGCGAGGTACACGCGCGGGGTCTTGCGCAGCCTGCTGGTCCAGTCGAAAAAGCTCTTTAGCCAGTATTTCTGATTGAGGAGGCGGTTGGCCTGGCGGGCCTCGTCGCCCTCGAGGAAACGGGCCTGGGCATCGAGCCAGTCGCCGAGCAGCTTGCCACGCAGGTCGCTGGGGGCGATGCGGACGCGCGGGTTATTGCGGATGCGCTTCACCTTGCCGGAATCGGCGAGGGTGTAGAGCAGCAGCTCGCCGTCCTTCTCGGCGAACCACAGCGGGGTGCGGACGCCGACTCCGGTCTTGCGGAAGGTCTCCAGACTGAGATATTTATGTGCGGCGAAACGGTCCAGTGCACCCACGCATCTATTCTATCGTTACTGCACGCCGAGATCCTTCGCGGCTAAAGCCGCTCAGGATGACGCCGGGGAGGTGAATGTGCGACTGCTGGTCCATTGGATACTGAGCGCACTGGCGCTGCTGATCGTGGCGCACATCGTGCCGGGGTTCTACGTAAGCGGCCTGGGCGGAGCGCTGATCGCGGCGCTGGTGATCGGACTGATCAACGCCACCCTGGGCCTGTTCCTCAAGGTCATTACCTTTCCCCTGGCGGTGCTCACGCTGGGCATCTTCTGGCTGGTGATCAACGCCCTGATGCTCATGGTGGCGTCGGCGCTGATGAAGAGCTTCCAGGTGCGGGGTTTCTGGGCGGCATTCCTGGGCGCGATCGTGCTGGCGCTGGTGAACATGCTCTTGCGCTGGCTGGTACCCACGCGCGAACGCTAAGAACTCACGGCCTCCTCTGGAAAAGAGGCGTCCTGACGGGCGTCTCTACCGGATAGCGTTGTACTTCTTCAAAATCTCCTGAGTGCGATCGAGAGGCAAGGCCTCGACGGTGTGGCCGCGTCCGGTGACGGCGGTAGCGCGGAAGAGCGAGTTATAGATGGCTTCTTCGGTGGCCTCGATGGCGGCCAGGAACAGCGGCGACATGGCGTCGTTGGGCAGGGCCGTGCGCTGCTCGGGCCGGGTCTCGCCGTGGAAGATGCGGCGGGCGGTGGAGAAGGCGATGGCGTAGTCGCCGCTGCCGTTGGAGCCGGCCGAGCCGGTGCGGGCCAGGCCCATGATGCCGCGGGCGGCCAGGCGGCGGAGATTGCGGAAGTCGAGGGGAGCGTCGGTGGCAATCACGATGATGATGGAGCCGTCGGGGGAGACGCCCTGACGGGCGTCTCTACCGAAGAGTTTGTCGTGCCCCAGTTCGCGGCCGACGGGCGCGCCATTGATGGTGAGCACGCCGCCGAAGTTGCTCTGCACCAGCACGCCCACGGTGTAGCCGCCGAGTGAAGCGGGCAAGCGGCGCGAGGCGGTGCCGATGCCGCCTTTGAACCCGAATGCTACGGTGCCGGTGCCGGCGCCGACGCTGCCTTCTTCGACGGGACCAGACTTGGCATTGCGGATAGCGTTCAGGACGTCGGCGGAGGCGATGTGGCGCCCGCGGATGTCGTTGAGGTAACCGTCGTTGGTCTCGGCCACCAGCGGGTTGACCGACTGCACATCTTCGTTGCCGGGAAGCGAGAGCATGTAGTCCAGGACGGCGTCGGCAACGCGGGGGACAGTGAGCGTCGAGGTGAGGACGATGGGAGTCTCGATCTCGCCGAGCTCGTTGACCTGGGTGGAGCCCATCAGCTTGCCGAAGGCGTTGCCGACGAACACCGCGCCCGGGACCTTTTCGCGGAAGAGGTTACCGGGGTGGGGCAGGACGGCGGTGACGCCGGTGCGGATGTCGTCCCCCTTGATGATGGTGGTGTGCCCGACGCGGACGCCTTCCACGTCGGTGATGGCGTTCAGGGGCCCGGGGGAGAGCACGCCGACGTGGATGCCGAGGTCGCGGGCGCGGGGACGCGGCGCAGACTGTGCCAGGGCAGAAATCACAGTACAGATCAGCACCACAAAGATCCGCAGCATCAATGAACTCCTGCGATGGAGGTGGCGGAACGCAGCCGACCCACCACCTCGGCGATATGGTTTTCCTGAAAGAGTCGGATGGCGGCGATTCCGGCGGCGCCGGCGTCGAGGCAGGCCCGGGCGTTCTCCAGGGTGACGCCGCCCAGGGCCAGCACGGGCATGGGAGAGACGAGGCGGTCGGGAGGGGCGGCGCGGGCGCAGGCCTGGCGGAGAGCTTCGAGGCCGGAACCCGGACGTCCGGACTTTTCGAAGACGGGAGCAAAGACGGCGAAGTCGGCGCCCTGGGACGCGGCGCGGGCGACTTCCCGGGAAGTGTGGCAGGAGACGGCAACCAGAAAGTTTCGCGTTTCACGTTTCGCGTTTCGCGAAAGAAGGGCGCGGGCGTCGGCGGCGGAGATGTCGTCGGAGCGAAGGTGGACGCCGCCGGCGCCGACGGCGAGAGCGATGTCGGTGCGATGGTTGATCAATAACTGCGTTTCAGGTTTCACGTTTCGCGTTTCGCGAAGGGCAGCGACCGCGTCTCGGGCCAGGGATTCCAGATCACGGGCGGTGAGGTCTTTTTCGCGGAGCTGGATGAAGTCCACGCCGGCGCGGGCGGCTTCGGCGATCTTCTTCAGGAGGCGGGAGCGGCGCTGCGCCTCGGAGCCCGGGAACCGAGTACGGTCGGTGATGTAGTAAAGAAGCAAGTCGTCGGTCGTCAGTCGTCGGTCGTCGGCCAAGGCGAATCATCCGCGGGTCTTGGCGATCTCGGGGGCCTTTTCCTTGGTGGGCGGCGGCGCCTGGAGGTGGAACTTGGTGAGGCCGTTCTTGAGGGTGGCGAAGGCCTCTTCGGGAGTGTCGGCCATGCGAAAAAGGTCTTTATCGTCGGGGGAGATGGTGCCGGAGTCGATCAGGGCATTGAGATTGATGATGCGCTTCCAGAAACGGCGGCCGTAGATGATGACCAGGATCTTCTTGGCCAGCTTCTGAGTCTGGGCCAGAGTGAGGATCTCGAAAAGCTCGTCCATGGTGCCGAACCCGCCGGGAAAGATCACCAGGGCCTTGGCCAGGTAGGCGAACCAGTACTTGCGCATGAAGAAGTAGTGGAACTCGAAGTTGAGGGAGGGAGTGATGTAGCAATTGGGCATCTGCTCGTAGGGGAGGCGGATGTTCATCCCGATGGTCTTGCCTCCGGCCTCGTAGGCGCCGAGGTTGGCGGCTTCCATGATGCCGGGGCCGCCGCCCGAAGTGATGACGAAGCGATGGCGCTTGCCGGGCAAGGTCATGGACCAGCGGGTCAGCATGAAGGAGAGCTTGCGGGCGTCTTCGTAGTAGCGGGCCATCTCCACGGCGGCCTTGGCCCGCTGAACCAGCTTCTGCTCCTGGGGCGGGGCGGGAGTGCGGGAACCGTCCTTTTCCAGCAGGAGCAGCGCGCTCTCGGCCTCGGAGCGGCTGTGGAAGCGGGCGGAGCCGAAGAAGACGATGGTGTCCTGGATGCGTTCCTTGCGGAAGCGGGCCAGGGGCTCGTAGTACTCGGACATGATGCGGATACCGCGGCCGTCGGGGGCGTGCAGGAAGTTCTTGTTCTCATAGGCCAGGGGAGCGATCGCGGCCTCAGGTTTCTTCTGGTCGGTCATCGGGAACGATTCTATCCCGAGGGGCGGGAAGCAAGGAACAGGAAGCAGGAGGCAGGAAGCAGGAGGCAGGAAGCAGGAGGCAGGAAGCAGGAAGCAGGAAGCAGGAAGCAGGAGGCAGGAAGCAGGAGGCAGGCTACTTGTGGATGGATTCCTTGTAGTGGACGGCTTCCCAGATGCCGACCCAGATGTCGATGAGGCCGATGCCGGAGACGACCCCGCGGACGAAGTCCTGGATGAGGAAGGCGCGCAGGGTGGGGAAGCGAAGCAGCAAGCCGTTCTCGGACCACAGGCGGCCGCCGTCGTACCAGGGCATCACCACCAGGAACATGCCGATCTCCACGGCGAAGGCGACGAAGATGAAGAGCATGATCCGACGCAGCCAGAGGGGCAGGGGGTGGGGCGCACGCCCAGAGGCGCCGCCCGCCGGCTTCTCAAGGACAGTAAGGTTCGGGGAGGCGCTGCTCAAGGGCGAGGTCTCATGTTCGTTGGGTTCGATCGGGGGCTCCTGCTGCGGGTTGTCCCGGGTCGAGACATCCCCGCGCGGCTCGCGGTTGGGGGCAAGATCCATCCTTCAGGGATTCTACGACTTCAACGCTTTGATGCGCTCCGCGACGTCGCGATAATCGATGTTGGAACCGTATACCTCCAGGAAGCTGTCGAGAGCGGCCTTCTTGTTGCCAGCGGCCTCGTAGGCATTGCCCAGCTCGTAATGGACGGCGAGCCGGCTCTCCTCGTCGGCAGTCGGGACCTTGAGCGCCTTTTCGTACCACTTGACCGCGGCCTGGGGCACGCCCTTCTCGACGAAGCAGTGCGCCAGCCAGGTATAGGCCTGCATGACCTGGCCGAAGGGGTGTCCGCGGTCGATGGCCTGGCAGACCTTCTGCAGTTCGCCGATGGCTTCGTCCATCAAGCCCATCTCCTTGAAGGCAACGCCCAGGTTGTAATGGGTGTCAGGATCCTCGGGCTCACCCTGGGTCTCTTCCACATCCTCCTTGAATTCGTCGAAGATGTCGGCCAGGGCGGATTTGGCCTCGTGATGCTCAAGGGTGACGGCGGGCGTGGCGGCAGCGGCTGCCATCGCGGGCGCAGCGGCGGGTGCGGGCGCCGGCGGAGGTGGCGGGGGCGCGGGTTTCGCCGCAGCGGGAGGCGGAGCAGGTTTGGCGGCCGGGGGCGGCGGTGGAGGCGCGGCGGGTTTGGCGGGAGCCTTGGCGCCGCCAATGGCGAAGTCCTCACCCAGCGATTCTTCGAGGTCGAGCACGAAGTCGCCCAGCACATTGGCGGAGGCGGCGGCCGGAGGCGGAGCTGCCGCTGGCGGCGGCGGAGGGGGAGCGACCGGCTCCGGGGCTGGGGCCTCGGGCGCGGCTTCCTGGACCACGGGGATCTCGGCGACCGGGGCAGCGGGCTCGGCTGCGCCCAGCGCGGCCTCGTCGAAGACCAGGGCCTGCACGGATGCCTCGGCCGGCGCCGGCGCGGCCTCGACCGGAGCCGGTGCGGGCTCGACCGGAGCCGGTGCGGGCTCGACCGGAGCCTCGATCTTCTGGGTATCGGCGGCGGCTATGCCGGCTTCCAGCAGGGCGCGGAGTTCGGCCAGGCCGGGAGCGCCGGGCGATAGCGATTCGCACTTCTCCAATCCGGTACGCGCTTCGTCGTACATGGACTGCGAGAGGTAGAACTTGACCTCCTCCATGAGGTCGGCGATGGCAGGACCGGCGGGAGCGGGCGGCGGCGGCGGTGGAGGCGCGGTCGGGGCCTCGGTGGTGGTCATGCTCTCCCACTCACCGGACAGGTCGATCTCGTGGGCAGCAGAGGGCGGCTGGACGGGCATCTCCGCCGTCATCGCCGGCGGCTGCACCGCGACGGAGAACTCGGCGGGGGCGGGAGGGGCGGCGGGCTCCATCACGGCGGGGGCTGCCGCTTCCATCTCCGCCACCGGAGCTTCGGGCGGCGGCGCGGTCGCAGCCTGCTGGCGGTACTTCTCCGCCATCTCGAAATACTGCTGCGCTTCCTTGGTGTGGCCAGCGACGGTGTACACCTGCTGGAGGACGTCGCAACAGGCGGCCGCTTCCGGGAAGCGTTCGGCGCGGGCATAGAGCGAGGCGAGCCGCTGATTCAGCGTGACGTCGGTCGGCGCCTGGGGAAGCACGGCCTGCAACGGGCCCAGGGCCTTGAGCGGCATGTTGTAGGTATCCATCAGCTCGGATTCGGTGATGGCGGCGTTGATGGCTTCGGCGACCTCGGGGCTGTAATCCTGGGCGATGGGAGGAGCGGAGATCTCCAGCTCGTCCACCATGAAAGCCTGCGCGCCTTCTTCCGGAGTGAGGGGGCGGGCGGCCGCGTCTTCGCCCAGGCGGGCGACGATCTGGCGGTAGTTCTGCATGTGGAGCGGGTTCTCCGGCTCCATCTCTGCAAGTTCTTTGTAGAGGTCACGGCCCTGGACCAGATCGCTGGCCGCGACACTGGCATGCGCCAGAAGCTCGGTCACCTCGGTCAGATGGGAGGTGTCGCCGGTCTTGAGATAGAGGGAGCGCAGTGCCCTGAGGGCGGGAGCGCTGTCCTTGATGCGTCCGATGGTGCCGTGCAGGGCTTCGAGCAGGCCTTGCGGGTTGGCCGCGAGCAGCTTGTCGGCGTGGGTGTCGTACACTCGCAGGGCAGCTTCGAATTCTCCCTTGGTGAGCAGGGCCTCGGCGAACGAGGTCATGCCGTTGGAATCGTTGTGCACGGAGAGCAGCTTGCCGGCGATGGGTTCGGCATCGGCCGTGCGCCCGAGGGCGACATAGGCCTTCAGCAGGGCACGCAGCGCTTCGGGCCGCGAATCCAGGTTGGGGATCTTCTCCAGATTGGCCGCAGCCTTGGTGGGATCGCCGGAATCGACCGCGATCTGGCCCCGCAGCATGAGGGCGTCGGCGTTCTGGGGATCGAGGTTGATGACCTTGCCCAGGGCATCGTCGGCCTGGTCGAGGGAGCCGCGGGCGAACAGCGACTGGGCGGCGGTGAAGAAGATGTCGCGGGCCTCGCTCTTGCGGCCGAGCTTGACGTACAAGTCGGCCAGCTTGGACTGCATAGCAGCGTTCTCGGGGTCAAGCTCCAGCATCTTCTGGAAGATCTTGACCGCGTCTTCGGTCCGCCCCCCTTTCATGTGCTGGTCGGCGATCAGCACGTACTGCGAACGGGCGTCGTTGTAGAGGCCCTGCTGGGTGTAGAGCTCGGCCAGTTTGATGATGCAGTCGGTGTTGTTGGGGGTCAGCTTGGTGAGCTTCTTGTACATGGCGATGGCTTTGACGGTGAAGCCTTCGCCGGAATAGGTATCGCCCACCCGCTTGAAGTATTGCACCGCCTGCTCGGCATTGCCCACGCGGGCGTAGAGGTCGCCGATGGTGTTCAGGACGGTGAGGTCCTTGGGATCCTCCTTGACGACCTTCTCGTATTCGGAGATGGCGTTTTGAAGTTTGCCCTGCTGGACGTACTTCTCCGCCGATGCCAGTACCTTCGTCTTGTTGAAACCGAAACCGAGCGCCATAAGGATCGGACTCCGGGCCTCTCCCATTCGCACAGCGCGTCAGGGGCGGGGGGTGGGCCACAGGACGGCTGGGCAGCCTCCCTGGCCTGCAGCAGCCGGCCCAGGGAGAATGCTCTGGGAGAGCCGTAAAGTAACACAAACAAAGCCCTCACCCCAAGCAAATCGGCCCTCGGCAGGACCGGGGCGGGAATAAGGTAAAGGCCCACTTGCGCGCGCGGCAGAGCTGGAGTAAACAAAGAAGAATCCGTATGTCCAGCCTGCGTGTGCTGCTCGCCCTGCTGCTTCTGCTGTCGTTGTGCGCCTCCGCCGACGAGCGGCCATCCGCCGCCCGCCGCCAGGCCGCGAAGAAAACGAAACCTGCGACCAAAACCAAGCCCAAGGCCCCCAAGATCGAAGCTCCAAGCCCAGATTATTCGCAGGAGCCCTTCGTCTTCGAGCTTTACAAGCTCGCCTGGCGCTTCGAGAACGACGGCACCGGGACGCGGGAGCAGGTGGCCCGCATCCGGGTGCAGAGCGACGCCGGGGTACAGGCGCTGGGGCAGTTGGTCTTCGGCTACAGCACGGCCAACGAGCGCATGGAAGTGAAGTACGTGCGGGTGCGAAAAGCGGACGGCAAAGTCATGACTGCCGGCCCCGATGCCGCCCAGGACCTGCCCTCGCCCATCGAGCGCGAGGCGCCGGTGTACACCGACTTCCGCGAGAAGCACGTCACCGTCCCGGGGCTGCGTCCTGGCGAGATCCTGGAATACGACATCGTGACCACGATGCACACGCCGCTGGTGCCGGGACAGTTCTGGCTCTCCCATGATTTCGAGAAGCGAGCCATCATGCTGGACGAGCAGCTCGAGGTCGACGTCCCGCGCGGCCGTACCCTGACCTTGAAGACACAGCCCGGGTTCGAGCCCAAGACCGAGGACGTCGGCAACCGCCGCATCTACCGCTGGGCCAGCTCCAACCTGCAGCCGGAAAAGAAAGAAGAGGCCAAGAACCGGAGGAAGAAGACGGAGGGGGCCGACCGGCCGCCGGCGGTGCAGATGACCACCTTCTCGGGATGGGAGGAGCTGGGCAAGTGGTACGCGCAGATCGAGCGCGACCGGGTGGCGCCGACACCGGAGATCCGGGCCAAGGCGGAGGAGCTCACCAAGGGCAAGGCCACCGACCTGGAGAAGATCGAAGCGCTGTACGACTACGTGGCGACCAACTATCGCTATGTCAGCCTGTCGTTCGGGCTGGGCCGGCTGCAACCACACGCCGCCGGGGAGATCCTGGGCAACCAGTACGGCGACTGCAAGGACAAGCACACGCTGCTGGCATCGCTGCTGGCTTCCATCGGGATCCAGTCGGACGCGGTGCTCATCCATTCGCAACGCAAGCTGGATCCCGAGGTGGCGGCGCCCTCGCAGTTCGATCACATGATCACCGCCATCCCGCGCGGCGACGGGTACCTGTGGCTGGACACCACCACCGAAGTGGCGCCATTCCAACTGCTGCTGGCCAACCTGCGCAAGAAGCAGGCGGTGGTGATCGCGGAGGACGGCAGCACCCGGCTGGCGGAGACGCCCCCGGATCCGCCTTTTGTGAACCGCAGCGAGGCCACGGTCAACGGCAAGGTGAACGAACTGGGCAAGCTCGAAGCCCGGGTGGAGCAGCGCGTCCGCGGCGACCAGGAGTTCGTGATGCGCTTCCTGTTCCGGCGCACGCCGCGATCCAAGTGGGAGGAGCTGGCGCAACGGATGAGCGGCTGGTTCGGCTTGCAGGGCGATGTCAGCGACGTGGAAGCCACCGATCCGGCGAACACGAAACAGCCCTTCGAACTGAAATACAAGATCTCCGTGCCCAACTACGTGGACTGGTCGAGCAAGGAATCGCAGACCTACGTGTTCCTGCCGGTGATCACCGTCCCGGACCCGGGGCCGGACGCGGCCGAGTCCGCCGAGCCGATCAAGGTCGGGTCGCCGACGGAGATCGCGGTCAAGCTGCAGCTGGAGATCCCCGCGGCGTTCACCGTCCGCGCGCCGGTGCCGCTGAGCGTCACGCGGGATTACGGCGAATACCGGGCGCGGTATTCGGTCGAGGGAAACACTTTTCGCGCCGAGCGTGACCTGAAGATGCTGCAACGCGAGCTGGCCTCGAGCCGGGCCTCCGATTACATCAGCTTCCGCAACGTGATGCGAAAGGACGCCGAGCAGGCGGTGGCGGTGGAATCGAAGCTGGCAGGCGCTCCCGGTGCGCTGAAGGACGCAAAGGCCGACGAGCTGTACGAGGCCGGACTGGCGGCGTCCCGAAGCCAGAACTACGAAGTCGCGGCGCAACTGCTGAAGCGGGTGGTCGAACTCGAGCCCAAGCACAAGAGCGCCTGGAACGACCTGGGGCAGGTCTACACCGCCATGAACCGCCTGGACGACGGCATCCAGGCGCTGCAGAAACAGATCGAGGCGGAGCCTTTCCACTCGTACGCCTACAACAATCTCGGGCTGGTGTACTGGCGGCAGCAGAAATACGACGAGGCGGCCAAGGCGTTCCAGAAGCAGCTCGAGGTGAATCCGCTGGACGAATACGCCCACGGCAACCTGGGCTCGATGTACTGCGAGCAGAGCAAGTACAGCGAGGCGGTGTCGGAGCTGGAGACCGCCATCTCGCTCAAGCCCGATAACCCCAACCTGCGGGTCAGCCTGGGGCAGGCGTATCTCGGCCTGAACCAGCCGGACAAGGCCGTGGCGGCGTTTGACAAGGCGGTGGAGATGGCGCCCAGCCCGACCATCTGGAACAACGTCGCCTACCAGATGGCGGAGAAGGGCGCGAACCTCGACCGGGCACAGCAGTACGCGGAGTCGGCGGTGGCGGCGGTGGCTGCGTCCCTGCGGAACGTGAATCTCGACCACGTGAAGGTGCAGGACTCGGCGCTGGTGTCGGGGCTGGGGGCGTACTGGGACACGCTCGGGTGGGTCCACTTCAGGAAAGGCGATTTGGACAACGCCGAGAAGTACATCATGGCGTCGTGGCAGTTGATGCAGCACGGCGAGGTCGGCGATCACCTGGCGCAGGTCTACGCCAAGCGGGGCAAGAAAGAAGCGGCCATCCACCAGTATGCTCTGGCGCTGGCGGCGTTTCGTCCGCTGCCGGAGACCCGCGGGCGCCTGGCCGCGCTGCTGGGCGACGACAAGAAGGTCGATGCCGAGATCGCGAAGGCGAAACCCGACCTGGACGCGCTGCGTTCGGTGAGCGTCCCGGCCATCGGCAAGGAGGCCGCCCAGGCGGACTTCTTGGTCCTGCTCTCCGGCCCCAAAGCCGACCAGGTCAAGTTCGTGCGTGGCGACAACAAGCTGCAGGCGCTGGCGGAGGCGTTGCGCGGGGCCAGGTTCAACCTCCAGTTCCCCGACGACACCCCGACCAAGATCCTGCGCCGCGGAACGGTCTCCTGCGCCGCCGGCAAGAGCGAGTGCACCTTCACCATGGTCCCGCCGGACACGGTGAGCTCGGTGAATTAGTCGCCAGTCGTCAGTCGTCAGCAGGCTGCCGTGAGAGGCAGGACTGCTGCGCTGCTCTCCAAACATGACCTTGAGGACTAGAATTGGGCCATGGCTCAAGGCACACTCACCCAAGTCAAGGAATACGGATTCCTGCTCGACGGGCAGCTGGTGTCACGCGGCGATCCGGTCGAGGTGCACGCGCCCTATGACAAGGCGCTGATCGGGCGGACGTTCAACGCCACGCCCGCGGACCTGGAGCAAGCCATCCAGGCGGCGGTGCGCGCCTTCCAGACCACCCGACGGATGCCGTCGTTCGAGCGGCGCGACATCCTGAACCGCATCGCGCAGAAGATCCAGGAGCGGGCCGATGAACTGGCGCGGCTGGTGGCCCTGGAGGCGGGCAAGCCTATCCGGCTGGCGCAGGTCGAAGTGAAGCGCGCCGCCTTCACCTTCGCGGTGGCAGCGGAGGAAGCCACCCGCGTCCACGGAGAATGGCTGCCGCTCGACCTGATGGAGAGCGCCAGGGGGCGGTGGGGCATCGTGCGGCGCTTCCCGCTGGGGCCGGTGTCGGCCATCGTGCCCTTCAATTTTCCCATCAACCTGGCGGCGCACAAGATCGCGCCCGCGATCGCGGCCGGGTGCACCATGGTGCTGAAGCCGCCGCCGCAGGCGCCGCTCACTCCGCTGGTACTGGCGGAGATCATCCAGGGATCGGGGCTGCCGACGGGCGCGCTGAGCGTCCTGCCGCTGACCAACGAGGCTGCGGCGCCGCTGATCGCCGACGACCGCTTCAAGCTCCTGACCTTTACCGGCAGCACCGCCGCCGGCTGGATGATGAAGCAGAAGGCAGGGAAGAAGCGGGTGGTGCTGGAACTGGGCGGGAACGCGGGCGTGATCGTGCACAGCGACGCCGACCTGGAGCAGGCCGCCGACCGCTGCGTGGCCGGCGGCTTCGGCTACGCCGGGCAGACCTGCATCTCGGTGCAGCGCATCCTGGTGCAGCGCAGCGTGTGCCCTAAGTTCCTGGAGATGCTCATCCCGAAGGTGAGGGCGCTGAAGCTGGGCGATCCGCTCGATCCCAAGACCGACATCGGGCCCATGATCCGCGAGTCCGACGCGCATCGCGCCGCGGAATGGATCACGGAAGCCCTCGAGGGCGGCGCCAAGCTGCTGTGCGGCGGCAAGCGTCACGGCGCCATGCTGGAACCGACGGTGCTCACCGCAACCAGGCCCAGCATGAAGGTGAACTGCCAGGAGGTGTTCGCGCCGCTGGTCACCGTCGAGCCCTACGACAAGTTCGAGGAGGCGGTGGACATCGTCAATGATTCGCCCTACGGCCTGCAGGCCGGGGTCTTCGCCCGCGATTCCGCACTCATCTTCTACGCCTACGAGCAGCTCCAGGTGGGTGCGGTGATGGCCGGCGACGTTCCGTCGTGGCGGGTGGACTCCATGCCTTACGGCGGCACCAAGGACTCCGGCATCGGCCGCGAAGGACTGAAGTACGCTATCGAGGACATGACCGAGAGCAGGCTGCTGGTGGTGAACCCGGGGGGTAGCATCAAGTAGCCGGAGCCATCTATGCAAAGGCAGGGCACGGCGCACGCCGTGCCCTTTCGCATTTCGTACCGGTCGTTTCCCGCAACGGGAAGAACGTGCGTCTTCGCGGCAGCATTTTCGCAACCGGGAGCGGGGAGCGGCATCGAAAACGCGAGCGGGGTTGGCGAAAACAGCTCTCCTGTTTATAATTCACGTTCTCGTGACCGGCGTCACAGCATGCAGTATCGCCGGTCACACGCGACGATCGCCGCCCAGGCTCAGGGCCCGAACCAGCAGGACGCGGAGCTGCGCCGCGCCGCAACCGGACTCATACTTAGATAGTTCGACAGGATCGATGTCTCAGATCTTCCACCGCAGTACGAACACGATCTCGCGCGCCACGATCTATGGATTCGTCTTCGTGATCGGGGCGCTGGCCTGGGCCACGGCGGAGTTCCAGCGCTCTCCCTGGATCACCCGCCAGGGCGAGGCGCAATCGCAGCCGGTGCCCTTCAGCCACCAGCACCACGTGGGCGGGCTGGGGATCGACTGCCGCTACTGCCACACCGCGGTGGAAGACTCCAGCTTCGCCGGCCTGCCCCCGACCAAGACCTGCATGAACTGCCACTCGCAGCTGTGGACCGACAGTCCCATGCTGGCGGAGGTGCGCGACAGCTACCGCAGCGGCGAGTCGCTGCGCTGGAACCGCGTCCACGACCTGCCCGACTACGTCTATTTCAACCACCAGATCCACGTGAACAAGGGAGTGGGGTGCGCGAGCTGCCACGGTCGCGTGGACCGCATGCCCCTGACCTACGAGGCCAACTCGCTGCAGATGGAGTGGTGCCTCGACTGCCATCGCGCTCCCGACAAGTACCTGCGGCCGAAG
>DATKKJ010000189.1 GCA_035543055.1 Terriglobales bacterium
AGTTCCTGCCAGGTCAGGGTTTTGCAGCGCAGCCGGAGCGCGACCGGGCGGACGGCGCGCATGACGGCGTGCCACTCCTCGACCAGGTCGAGGCGGCGCAGGTCGAGCAACACGCAGAATGACATGTCCAGGGCATGGGACGCGAGCACGTTGCGGATGAGCTGATAGGACAGGTATTGCTCGCGGGTCTGGGGAAGCAAGCGCCGGTCGAAGACTTCATAGAAATCGCGATAGCCTTCAACCATTGCTTTAGGTTTTGCCTGGAAGTCGACCTCGGTGAGCTTGGATTCCACCAGCAGGTCAGCGAGCTTCATGTCCACTTCGGTGCGGTCGAAGCGGCCGCCAGCCAGGGGGACGCGAGCTCTGAACCCGAAGTGGGGACGCGCGTCTGCGGGCGTCCCCATCCGGCAAGACACTCGCCCGTCGGAGAACGTCCCGGGGTAGCAGAAGATGTTCATCAGCAGGGCGTCGGAACTCATGCAGCTGTCCAGCTCTTTCCAAACGCCACTGGCCCGCGATGGGAGACTGCGGCGCTGCGAGTGCTGCTTGGCGAGGCGGCGCCGCCAGCCCGGATTCCTGAGGATGGCCCTGTAGGTCGCAGGCAGGAAGTTGCCGTGCTCGCCGGCGGTCTCATCGGGTTCGTAGGCGATGACGCCGCCGCGGCTCTCGCAATGGGAGCTGGGGTGGATTGCGCTGTATTGCTGATTCAACGCCGCCAGCTCGGTCCGCAAGCGGGCAGCGTGAGAGAGCGCCATCACGCGTTCCTCATGCCGGTGATCGCTTCGTAGAGTGCAGGCAGGGCGCGGGCGTCCTCGACCGAGTCGCCGAAGCGGGCGCGGTGGTAGCGGCGGGTGAATTCCTCGACCGCGCGGCGCAGCGCGGGGTCTTCGATGGTGATGAGGAACTCGGTAGGCGTCTGGGTCTCCAGCTTGCGCCAGCCTCGCCGGGCCAGGCGGCGGGTGAGGCGGGCGTACCAGATGGCGGCGGCAGCGTGAGGCGCGCGCTCGGGCTGATGAGCGACCCGCCCGTCGCGCCAGATCTTCCAGAGCTTGCCCGCATTGGCCAGCAGCAAGAGGAGCGCGAACATCGCCACCAGGCGAAGACCGTAGCGGCTGGGCTGGGTGCTGACCTGTTGGGTGGTACGCCGGGCACTCTCGATCAGGTCTTCGTACTTGCGCCGCAGCCACATCCGGGCGCGGTCGAAGCGGAGGCGCCCGCGCGAAACCACCGTCTGGGAGACCTGGCTCTGGTGCTGGAAATCGTAATTGATGATCCATTCCCGCCAGAACTCGCGCGCTGCGTCCATGTAGAGCAGAAAACGCGACCAGGAGTCGGGGACCTGCTTGGGGTCGGCCGGGGTCGGGTCGAAGCTGACCCAGCCGCTGCCGGGGAAAAACACCTCCACCCAGGTATGCGCCTGGCTGGCGCGGATGATGTAGCTGCCGGTGATGGTGTTGAATTCTCCGGTGCGGAATCCGTTCACCAGCCGGGCTGGGATGCCCAGACTGCGCAGCATCACCGCCATCGCCGATGCGAAATACTCGCAGTGTCCTTCCTTGCGCAGCAGGAGGAAGTCGGCGATGGGATCCTTGGCGAGACGCTTCGGCAGCACCAGAGTGTACCGGTACTTATCGTGGAGGAAGCGCTCGAGGGCGACCGCCTTGTCGTAGGGATCGGCGGCGCCGCGGGTGATCTCCTCCGCCAGGGCCCGGACCTTCGGGTCCACGGGAGGGAGCTGGAGATAGTAAAGCGCGACCTGGGGCGCCACCTGGGGCGATGCCGCGCGCAGGACCTCGGCCGGGGGGCGGTGGATGTCCGACACCGCGCGATAGGCGCTCACCATCCGCTGCTGGTCGGTGTTGTAGATGGTGCCGGCGTCGTCGGTGGCGATCTCCCGGTACGGGCCATAGAGCAGGGAAGGCCGGTAGGCGACAAAGAACACGTTGGTGCCGATGGGCTCCATGAGCACGCGGTAGCGGACGAATTGCTGAACGCGGGGCGGGTGCGGCATGCCGATGACACTGGTGTCGGAGCGGCTGAGATCGAAGCCGCCTTCGCTGGAGAGGTGCAACGCGCGTTGGCCCGGGGGATTGCTCCAGCGCGTCCCGTCAAACAGCGCCAGGGCCACGCCGCGCCACTTCAGGTCGTAGCGGCCGTCGGGGTCGCCATCGATCTGCAGGTGCATCACCACCTGGCTGGAGCGCTTGATCTCTCCGATGTCGCCCAGGCGCACGTCGTCGCTGAAGCCGGTCACCAGCTCATTGCGAGGGGCCAGGGAGCTCAAATAGCGCGCCTGCCAGCGGGGAAGGATGAAGAAGAGCACGGCGGCGCCGGCGAAGATGGCGGCCACCAGCGCGACCGTGGTGCCGGAAAGCGAGACGCCCAGGCGGCTCACTGCGCCGGATTCGCGCGCCCGGCCCTGGGCCGCTTCCGCCGACAGCTTCATCTCCATGGCGATGAAAGTCGCGACCGCCAGCAGCAGGAACACGACAAAGACCGCGAGGAAGGTCGTATCCACCGTCCACAGCGCCGAAGCCAGCACGGCGGCGAACGACAGGGCGATCAAGTACAGGTGGTCACGGTGGCGCTGCACCGAGAACATGCGGACGACGGTCGCGAATAGCACCAGGTGGACGGTGGCGGTGACGAAATTGGCGGAGATCACCTGCCAGTCCACGAACCAGAAGGCGGCATAAGCGACGGTGAGGCGGGTGGTCCACTTCTCCGACAACTGGGAGGTATCGCGCCGCAGGAGCTGGCGCCCGCGCAGCAGCAGGGCGGTCGAGACTACGAACAGGGAGAGCAGGTCGAGCTTGCCGGTGCTCACCAGGGTGGCGAAGCCGGTGACGATCAGCAGGTACAGCGCCACCTCGAAGTAGCGCTGCACCGCGCTGTGGGCGGCCAAGGGCGCGGGCCGCGGCGGCGAAAATATCGAGAAGGTTCCCATTCGGCGATCGGGTCATCGCGCCATCGAGCCAAGCGTGGCGTTGAACGCAGCCTACACCACCTCGCCCGATGACTCGATGGCACGATGATAAAATAAGTCCGTCAGGTGTCGGGTCCTACGCGATGCATCCCCGCCAATCCCGCCAGGTCCGGAAGGAAGCAACGGTAACGGGTTCTTGCGTGTGCAGTGGGCTCCCCGATACCTGGCTTTTTGTCAGGCGCGCGCGGTCTTGCCGGCGACCCAGTTCCACAGCATGAGCGCGGGTACAACGTACGGAAAGACGCCATAGAGCGTGTCGCTGACGGAATGCGAATGGGCATCCACAAAGACGAAGATGTGGATGCAGAACGCCAGGACCAACAGCGTCACCAGCCATCCCGCCGGCCGCACCGGGAGATAGACCCAGCCCAAAGGCCTGAACCAGCCGCGCACGTTGAACCCCCTCCGACCCGTGGACTTCCTCACCTTTGATACGTCACAATACGAGTTTTGTTCAAGGAGAACCTTCTTGTCTAATCCGCCAAGGGCAAAGATCGCCGCGCTGGGCACTTACGTTCCGCCCCGCCTTCTGACCAACGCCGACCTGGAAAGGATGGTGGAGACCTCCGATCAATGGATCGTGGAGCGCACTGGGATCCGGCAGCGGCACATCGCAGAGAAGGGGGTGGCGTGCTCGGACCTGGCCGCGGCGGCGGCGCGCAGGTGCCTGGAGCAGCGTGGAGTGGCGGCGGGCGAGATCGACCAGATCATCGTAGCCACGGTCACGCCCGACATGTTCTTTCCCTCCACCGCCTGCCTGGTGCAACACAAGCTGGGAGCGAAAGGGGCGTGGGGGTACGACCTCTCGGCGGCCTGCTCGGCCTTCGTGTACGCGCTGCAATGTGGCACCCAGTTCGTGGCCGGCGGGGCGAACAAGAAGGTGCTGGTGATCGGCGCGGATGTGATGTCGTCCATCATCGACTACAGCGATCGCGCCACCTGCGTCATCTTCGGCGACGGCGCAGGCGCGGTGCTGCTGGAGCCGGCCGATGGCGACGGGCTGGGCATCATCGATTTCGTCCACGAGGTGGACGGTTCGGGCGGCTGCTCGCTCTACATGCCGGGCGGCGGCAGCCTGCATCCCTCCAGCCACGAAACCATCGAGAAGAAGATGCATTACGTGCACCAGGACGGCCAGGCGGTCTTCAAATATGCGGTGCGGAAGATGGCGGAACTATGCGAGCGCCTGCTGCAGCGCAACGGACTCTGCGGCAAGGACGTGGACTGCTTTATCCCCCACCAGGCCAACCTGCGCATCATCAAGGCCACCGGCGACCGGCTGGGACTGAAGCCGGACAGCACCGTCGTCAATATCGACGAGTATGGAAACACTACCGCAGGCACCATCCCGCTGGCGATGCACACTGCCCTGGAGCGAAAGAAGCTGAAGAAAGGCGACCTGGTGCTGCTGGCCGCGGTGGGCGCCGGCTTCACCGCAGGCGCCACGCTCCTGCGCTGGGCCTACTAGCCAACACAGATCAGAGGAGAGCCATGCAGAAGGCGTCATTCTACCGAGTATTACTGCTGGTACTTGCCATCTTGGTATTGGTGGGACAGTGGGCTTCGGCGCAAACGCAAGCAGGGCTGCCGCCGAAGACCGAGAAGCGCATTGCAGACATCGTCACCAAGACCCTGGAGAGCTCGGGGGCGCCGAGCGCCTCGGTGGCCATCGTGAAGGACGGCCGCGTCGTTTTCGCCCAGGCCTACGGCAAGGCGCAGCTGGAGCCGGCGGTCGCGGCGCGCCCCGACATGCGGTACTGCATCGGCTCGATCAGCAAGCAATTCACCGCCGCTGCCATGCTCATGCTGGCGGAGCAGGGGAAGCTCTC
>DATKKJ010000190.1 GCA_035543055.1 Terriglobales bacterium
GCTCAGGGTAATGCCCTTGGAACTATGGCATCCTGTGTCGATCGCCTTGTGGTGCTGACCGGGACTTTGTCCGGCGGCTACGCCGACGACCTTCACAAACTCCTGTTTCGCCTCAATCCCCGGAAGATGGTCAGTCTCGGCGATGAGTGGGGCGAATGCGGCAGACGGCGTTCGCTGAAACATACGGCGTCCTGGAAAGAATCCAGATCTCCGGACATAGGGGTCTTAAGCCTATGAAAATACTGGGATGCGTCGGCGGAGGGTGCGCATGAATACCTGTCCGCTTTTTTTCGTGAGGATTCCGTTTCCTGCGCATTTTCAGCAGGTTACGTAGTTCAACTGCGCACCCAACCATGTCCGCTTCTGGCTATGCCTGCCGGGATCGTTGTAGCACCGGAGGATGGCCGTCCAGCAAGAACTGCCTCTGCCGCCGCCGCTATCGTCGGAGGTCCGCAGCATCAACGCGCGTTGTGTCTTACGCGCTGAAGGCGAGTACCGCGTCGTCGTGTTGGCGGGACTTCCCGTGCACCACTACAGTGTCCAGGATGCGGTGGCCGCGGCGTATGCGATGGTGTTTTTGGTCGACGCTGGTTATGCCACCCAGAAGGAGGTCGCCGTCGCTTTCAACTGCTCGGAGCGCACGGTGCGGCGACATCAGGAACGCTACCACGAGGGCGGGATGACGGCCCTCGCCACGCGCTCCGGGTGGCGTGCTGGCCGCCGGCGCGTGCCAACGAAGCGGCTGCGTGTGATCCAAAGCCTCAAAGCGCAGGGCCTCAGTAATCGCGAGATCGCACGGCGCCTGGGTGTCACCGAGAACGCCATCCGCCAGGAAGTGGGGCCCTCATCGGAGCGGGGCATGCAGCAGCAGTCTCTGCCGCTCGACAGCACTGGCAACTTCGCGGACCAGGTCTCTGTGACACCCGCGGCGGCGCCGGGGCCTCCGCCCCTGGAGTCTACGTCGCCGAGTCGCACCGGTCAGGCTATCACCGAGGAAACCGTGAGCGCCGAGCCAGCAGCCGAGTCCGTCGGGATGAGCCTGGACCGCGACCCGGCCAACCGCGCCTGGGATCGTTTGCTGGCTTGCTTCGGCCTGCTCGACGACGCTGCGCCGGTTTTCGGCAGCGCTCAGGTCGTGCCCGGCGCCGCCGTGCTCTGCGCACTCCCTGTGCTCGTCTCTAGCGGTGTCTTCCGCATCGCCCACAAAGTCTACGGCGAGATCGGGCCAGCCTTTTACGGCTTGCGGACGACGCTTCTGACGCTGCTGCTGATGGCGCTCTGGCGCATCCAGCGCCCCGAGGCCCTCAAAGAGTATGACCCGCAGATCCTGGGACGCGTGATGGGGCTCGACCGTGCCCCGGAGATCAAGACCGTCCGGCGCAAGCTCACTCGCTTGGCCAGTTATCACAAAGCCGAGCAACTCGGCGCAGAGTTGGCGCGTCTCCGTGTCGACGAGCGCGGTCAGCTTTTGGGTTTCCTCTACGTCGATGGCCACGTGCGGGCTTACCACGGCCAACGCAATATCCCCAAGGCTCACGTCGCCCGCCTGCGCCTGTCGATGCCCGCCACCACCGACTACTGGGTCAACGACCAGGCCGGTGACCCGCTCTTGGTGATCACCGCCGCCGCCAACGCCGGCCTGGTGAAGATGCTCCCTGAGGTTCTGCAGGAGGTGCGAAAACTCGTCGGCGATCGCCGGGTCACGGTGGTGTTCGATCGCGGGGGCTGGAGTCCCAAGCTCTTCCAGAAGCTGCTGGAAGCCAGCTTCGACATCCTGACCTACCGCAAGGGCAAGTCACGCCGCATTGCGGCCCAGCGGTTTGTCCTACGCCGCGCTCCCATCGACGGTCGCATCGTCGAATACCGGCTGCACGACCAAGCGGTCCGCTTGCTCAAGGGAAAACTGCGGCTCCGACAGGTCAGCCGCCTGAGCGACAATGGCCACCAGACCCAGGTGATCACCAGCCGCTGGGACCTCCACGATATCGAAGTGGCCTATCGCATGTTCGAGCGCTGGCGGCAAGAGAACTTTTTCAAGTACCTGCGGGAGGAGTTCCTGATCGATGCGCTGGCGGATTACCAAGTGGAGCCCGATGACCCCACCCGCACCGTGCCCAATCCCCAACGACGCGCCCTGGACAAGGACATCCACAACGCTCAGGCAGAACTGGCCGAACTGGAGTGGGCCTACGGCGTGGCGGCGGTGGACAACCCCGAGGGGCGCCGGCCGACCATGCGCGGGTTCAAGATCGCCCACGGCCAGCTCGGCAAGCAACTGCGGGCCGCCCGGGAACGCCTCACCGACCTTCTCACCCGTCGTCGCGGAATCCCTCCGCGGGTGGAGGTCGGCGACCTCAGTGACGGCGCCGTGGTGAAGCTGGCCACGGAACGGAAGCACCTGACCAACCTCATCAAGATGGTCGCCTATCAAACCGAAAGTGACCTGCTGGCCTTCCTCAGGCCGAACTACGCCCGCAGCGACGACGAGGGGCGCACGCTGTTGCATGAGCTCTTCCATGCTGCCGCGGACCTCGACGTCACCGAGACCGAGCTTCGTGTCACGATCTGTCCGCTCAGTTCCCCGCACCGGACACTCGCTGTGCAGGCGCTATGCGACACGCTCACCGAGACGGCCACTGTCTTCCCAGGAACCCGTCTCACGATGCGCTTTGCCGCCCATCCGCGGCCGCAGGTCGGATTGGCCTTCCCCGGACCACGGCCCAGGCCGGCTCCCCTGACGGCTCCGTCGTCCACCTGAACCGGACATTTCACGCCGGGGGTATGTCAGGAGATCTGGAATCTGCGCCGGTTCTACGCCGTCAACCAGATCGAGTACTGCCGATTTGTTCCCCGGAACAAATCGGCAGTTATGTGGCGGCTCTAAATATGTGGCGGCGGCGGTGGCACGCTACGATTGGCGCGGCGGTGCCCGGGAAA
>DATKKJ010000191.1 GCA_035543055.1 Terriglobales bacterium
CCCTGGTAGGCGACCACGATGCTGTTGGGGTTGGCGCGCTTGGCGGCGGTGGCCACTGCCGGGGTGCGCCCGTGCGCCGCCTGGATGTTCCCCACGTCGAAATAGTAGTAGGCGAAAACGGAGCAGCCCACCGGACTGACGAACACGGTGCGGTCCTGCACGCCGAGGTCGGCGATGGCTTCGGCGATGAGCTTGTGCGCGACCCCGTGGCCGCAGCCCGGACAATAGTGGGTCTGGTGCTGAAGATCGGCCTTGCGCTCGTAGCGGTCGTAGAAGACCGGCGATTTCTGTTGCACGACCTTGTATTCCGACACTCGTTCCTCCTCAGGGCACCAGGGTGGCGACCTGCGCCAGGACGTGGTCCCGAACCTCTTCCACGCCGGGCACCGAGCCGCCCACGCGGCTGTAGAGCTCGACCGGCACGGCGCCGTTGACCGCCAGCCGCACGTCTTCGACCATCTGCCCGGTACTCATCTCGACGACCTGCACCATGCGGCAGCGGCGCGCGATGTGGGCCAGGGCCTGCGACGGGAATGGCCACAGGGTGATCGGCCGGAACAGGCCGGCCTTCACCCCGAACTTGCGCAGTTGCTCCACCGTCGAGCGCAGCACGCGCGAGACGATGCCGTAGCCCACCAGCAGGACCTCGGCGTCTTCCACCATGTAGGTCTCGTCGCAGGCTTCGACCTCGGCCGACTTGTACTTGGCCTCCAGCTTGCGGACATGCGCTTCCAGTTCCTCGGGCGTGAGATAGATGGAAGTGATCAGGTTCTTGCGGGTCTCCGCCGTTCCCTTCACCGCCCAGGGCTTGTCGGGGATGGGCACGTCGCGCTCCTCGATCTCCAGCGGCTCCATCATCTGGCCGACGAAGCCGTCGGTGAGCACGATGGCGGGATTGCGATAGCGGTCGGCCAGCTCGAAGGCCAGGATGGTGAGGTCGCACATCTCCTGCACCGACGCCGGCGCCACCACAAAGTTGTGGTAGTTGCCGTGGCCTCCGCCCTTGACCATCGCGAAGTAATCACTCTGCTCGGGGGCGATGTTGCCCAGCCCCGGCCCGCCGCGCACCACGTCCACGATCACGCAAGGCAGCTCGGAGCCGGCAAGATAGGAGATGCCCTCCTGCATCAGGCTGAGCCCGGGGCCGGACGAGGCGGTCATCACGCGCTGCCCGCAGGAAGAGGCGCCATAGACCATGTTGATGGCCGCGACCTCGCTCTCCGCCTGCACGAAGGTGCCGCCGATCTCCGGGATGTAAAGCGCGGCGGCCTCGGCGATCTCGCTGGCCGGAGTGATGGGATATCCGTAAAAGGCGCGGCATCCCGCCTGGATGGCGCCCTTGATGACGGCAACGTTGCCCTTAGACAGTTGCCGCACGGGCCACCTCCGCCGCCGGCGGCGTCACCAAGCGGAAGACGCTGATGGCGCCCGGCTCCGGACAGCAGTAGAAGCAGATGCCGCAGCCGGTGCAGCCCTCACCCTTGTAGTGGGCCGGGTGCACGCCGTAGCTGTTGAGCTCAGGCTCCAGCTCCAGGCACTTCGGGGGACACGACTCCACGCAAAGGCCGCAGCCCTTGCACTCGTTGCGGTCCACCTTCACCAAACCACGCGGGACTGCTGCCATGCTTCACCTCGAATTCAGACTCACGATCTCCGGGGGCCGGGCGAGCCACTTGGTGTGCTCGCAGTAGTCGTACAGCTCCTTGCGGAAATTGGGGTGGGCGATCTCGATGAGCGCCTCGGCGCGCTGCCGGATGTTGCGGCCATGCAGGTAGGCGACGCCGAACTCGGTGACGATGTAGTGCGCCGCACCGCGCGAGGTCACCACGCCCGCGCCCGGCGTCAGCATGGGCACGATGCGCGAGACCGTGTCGTTCTTGGCGGTCGCGGGCAGCGCGATGATAGGCTTGCCGCCCTTAGACCGGGTGGCGCCGCGGATGAAGTCCACCTGCCCGCCGATGCCGCTGTAGAACTGCGTTCCCATGGAATCGGCGCAGATCTGCCCGGTGATGTCGATCTGCAAGGCCGAGTTGATGGCCACCATGCGGTCGTTCTGCGCGATCAGCACCGGGTTGTTGGTATAGGCGTTGGGGTGGAACTCGAAGATCGGGTTCTCGTGCAGGTAATCGAACAGGTTCTTGCTGCCGAGGGCGAAGCCGAGAATGATCTTGCGCGGATGCAGGGTCTTGCGCCGGCCGTTGATGATCCCCTTGTCGATCAGGGGGATGGCGTTCTCGGCCAGCATCTCGGTGTGCACGCCCAGGTCCTTGCGGTCGCCGAGGAAGGTCAGCACCGCGTCGGGGATGCCGCCGATGCCCAACTGCAACGTGCAGCCGTCCTCGATCAGGGTGGCGACGTTGCGCGCGATGCGGGTGTGCAGGTCGGTGATCTCGACCTTCTTCAGCTCGCACAGCGGGCGCGTGTCCTCGACGATGGCGTCGATGTCGGAGATGTGGATGAAGCTGTCGCCGTAAGTGCGCGGCATGTGCCCGTTCACCTGGGCGATGACGTAGCGCGCTACTTTGGCGGCGGTGAGCGTGGTGTCCACGCCCACCCCGAAGGAGCAGAAGCCGTGCGCGTCGGGTGGCGAGACCTGCACCAGGGCCACGTCGATGGGCATCTCGCCGCTCTCGAACAGGGCCTCGATCTCGCTCAAGAAGATGGGGGTGTAGTCGGCGCGGCCGTCATTGACCGCGTCGCGCACGTTGCCCCCGATGAACATGGCGTTGTGGCGGAAGATGCCCTGCATCTCGGGCGCGATGTAGTCGGCCCGCCCCATGGTCATCAGGTGGATGATCTCCACATCTCGTACGAAAGGCGCCCGCTGCATCAGGGCGCCTACCAGGGTCTCCGGCTCTGCGCAGCCGGGCTGGATGTATACCCGCATGTGCGACTCCACGCATTTGAGCGCTTCGTCCGCACCCTTCACTTTCGCTTTATATGCGTCCATCCAGGACATCGTAGTTCCCTTTCCCACCCCACACTTATTGCTTGCGAGCGGCGGCTTGCGCACGCTCAAATCCGACCCCGGCGAAGTACAGCGCCCGGTCGAAGAATTGATCGACCAACTGGAACAGCTCGAGCTCCTGGAACAATTCCACCGGGCGGTCGGCCAGGGCCTCGCGGCTGACGTACTCCCAGAGGTGCTCCTTGGTGGCGACGATCATGAAGGTCAGTTGGCTCAGGCGTACGCCCTGGGCAAAGCGGCGCTCCCCGATGGCCACGTACCGGTGCTCGACGTCGGCCTCGGTCTTCTTCAGCAGCCATTCCCCCAGGTGGCGGTAGATTTCTCCCACCCGTTCCTTGAGCTCCTCGGGCGGGACCCGCGAGACGTAGTCAGTGGTGCGTTCGCTGTTCTGCAAACGCTCCCATAGGCCCTTGGCCAGCGCGTCCGAGTGGCTCTCGATCAACCGCACCAGGCGCCAGCCCAGCACGCCCAGCAGAGGGGGTTGGACGGGACTTGCGACCATAACGGCCTCCATCTGGGGGGCGGACGACTGCCTCCCCAGCCAC
>DATKKJ010000192.1 GCA_035543055.1 Terriglobales bacterium
CCAGCATCTTGGCCCCGATGAACATGAGGATGACGGCCAGCCCGTAGTGAAGATAGTGGAAGAGGTCCATCATCCCGGCCAGGGCGAAATAAAGCGACCTTAGCCCCAGGACCGCGAACACATTCGAGGTGTACACGATGAAGGGATCGCGGGTGACCGCCAGTACGGCAGGGATGGAATCGGTGGCGAACAACACGTCGGTGCTTTCCACCAGCACCAGCACCAGCATCAGCGGGGTCGCAAACCAGCCGTCGGGACGGCGCACCAGGAAGCGGTCCGATTCGTAATCGTGGGTCACCCGCACGACCTTCCGGAACCAGCGCAGCACGCGGCTATCCTTGGGATTGACCGACGCTCCGTGCTGAAACATCAGGGTCAGCCCGGTATAGACCAGGAACGCTCCGAAGAGGTAGATGATCCACTCGAAGCGGCGGATGAGCGTCACCCCGGCGGCGATGAAGATGGCGCGCATGATGAGGGCGCCCAGGATCCCCCAGAACAGCACCTTGTGCTGGTTCTGCTTGGGCACCGCGAAGTGGCGGAAGATCAACAGGAAGATGAAGAGGTTATCGACGCTGAGCGATTCCTCGATCAGGTACCCGGTGAGGAACTCCAGCGCCAGCTCGGAGTTCGCCCGCTTCCAATCGCCGGTCATGTGGTGCCCGTAGAAGTACACGAGCACGGCGAAAGTGCCCGCCAGGGCGATCCACACCACCGTCCAGGTCAGCGCCTCCCGGAAGCGGACGACGTGCGCCTTGCGGTGGAAGACTCCCAGGTCCAGCAGGAGCATCGCCACCACGAACCCGTTGAACAGGACCCAGAACAGCCAGTTTCCGGCCATTCACCTTTTCCCCGGCGGGCATTGTAAATGGAGATCCATCCGGTAGAGACGCCGTCAGGGCGTCTTATGAGCATCGCCAGTCAACGTCTCCCACCCGCGCCGTTCCAGGTCCCAGAAGATGAACCCGATGCAGGCCGCGGCCAGCGCCAGCAGCGCCAACCCGGGCGCGATCCGTCCGAAAACCAGGTGTCCGATCCCGAACAGGGCGGAGTAGATCATGGCGCAGCCGACCACCCAATTCAGCGCCGCCCAGCGCAAGCTCTGGCGAGACCTGTGTTTGGCGGCGAAGGCGCGCCAGCCGATCGCGGCCGGCTGCACCTTGTCATAAAACGACTGCAGCTTCTCGGCGGGTTCCGGAGGGGTCAGGTAGGTCACGATCATCCAGGAGACGGTGGTGAAGGCCGTGGTCAGGATCATGAGCCAGGCAAAGCCGTGGGCATCGTCCGGGTTCAGCGGCGACGCCGGGAGCAGCGCGTCGATCCTTCGCAACGCGGCCACGACCGGGCTCGACCAGCGCGACTGCAGGTAGAGTGACGACAGTCCGGCGGCGGTCATGGCACTCACTTCCGACCAGGCATTGATGCGCCACCAGAACCAGCGCAGGATGAAGACCAGCCCCGCGCCCGCCCCGATAGCGATCAGGAACTTCCAGGCCCCACCGATCGAATCCATGTAGAAGGCGCAAACCGCCGCCACCACCGTCACCAGCACCGTCGCTACCCGCGATGCGACCACGTAGTGCCGCTCGCTCTCTCCTTGGCGCAGGAAGCGCCGATAGAAGTCGTTGATCAGATAGGACGCCCCAAGGTTGATGTGGGTGCCGATGGTGGACATGAAAGCGGCGGCGAAGCCCGCCAGCATCAGCCCGCGCAGGCTGGGCGGCAGGTGCGTCACCATCACCTGCAGGTAGCCGGCCTCGGGATCGCGCAGGTTGGGATACAGCGCCACCGACACCAGCGCAGCCACGATCCACGGCCAGGGCCGCAGTGCATAGTGCGCGATGTTGAAAAAGAGCGTGGCTCCCAGGGAATGGCGCTCATTCTTGGCGCAGAAGATGCGCTGCGCGATGTACCCGCCCCCGCCCGGCTCGGCGCCCGGATACCAGCTCGCCCACCAGTTGATGCTGAGGAACACCAGGAAGGTCAGGAACAGGTCGGAACCCCGCGCCGGGAAGAAGCTCAGAGTGTCGCGGTGCAGCGCGGCATCCTGGGCAGCGATCCTGGTGGTGAGCCCGGCCATGCCGCCCACCGCCGCCGCCGCGAACCCCGCCAGCGCGATCACCATGGTCATCTTCAGGATGAACTGGACGAAGTCCGTCCACAGCACTGACCACAGTCCCGATACCGCGGTGTAGATCAGCGTCAGCGCCGCAATGGCCAGCGCCAGCAGCAGCGCATGCAGCTTGTCGAGGCCCAGGGTGATCTCCAGCACCTTGGCCATCGCCAGGTAGACCCAGCCCATGATGATGGTATTCACCGGCAGGGCAAGATACAGCGCGCGGAAACCGCGCAGGAAGGCCGCCGGCTTGCCGGCATAGCGCAGCTCCGCGAATTCCATGTCGGTGAGCACCCCGGCCCGGCGCCACAGCCGGGCGAAAAAGAACACGGTCATCATGCCGCTGAGCGCCATCGCCCACCACAACCAGTTGCCGGCGATCCCGTTCTTGTAGACCAGTCCAGTGACCACCAGCGGGGTGTCGGCGCCGAAGGTGGTGGCCACCATGGAGGTCCCCGCCAGCCACCAGGGCACACTGCGTCCGGAGACGAAGAACTCCCCCACGCTGCCGCTGGCCCGCCGGTAGTAATGGAAGCCGATGGCGAGATTGACGGCGAAGTAGGCGACGAGGACGATCCAGTCGAGGGCGGTGAGTTGCACGTTGCTCCACTCTTACCACGGAAGAGAGACGGCGGGCGACTGGAATCCTGCAAGCCGGCGGCTTAACGCTGGTCGAGCAGGCGCACCGTCTCCAGCACGACGTCGCCTGCGATCTTCAGGCTCTTGGGGCTCAGCTTGTCCAGGGTGTCCTGGTCGGTGTGGTGGAGTGCGTTGCCGTAGCCATAATCGATGTCGATGATGTCGGCCACCGGGACGCCGGCCCGCTTGAAGGGCAGATGGTCATCTTCGACGGCGGTGTCGGTCGCGAAGAAGTGCGACTGGTAGCCCAGGTTCGATGCCGCCTTGTACACCAGATCCTCGAGCCCCGCGGTCGAATTCTCGTCGCGCTGGATGTCGAGCTCGGCGTCGCCGATCATGTCGGTCAGCAGGAACGCCTTGATCTTCTTCAGCGTGCCGTCTTTCTGCCACTTCTCCGCCAGGTGCCTGCTGCCGTAGACGCTGTCCTCCGGCGACCAGTGGCGCACCGCTTCCTCCCCGTCGAACCACACCAGCCAGACGCTGTATCCCTCGCGCTTTCCACGCAGATGATGGCCCAGCTCCAGCAACAAGCCGGTGGTGGCCCCGCCATCGTTCGCACCCACGAAGTCCGGCCGGCCGTACAGGGTGTCGTAATGCGAGCCGATGACGATGATGCCGTCCTTTTTTCCTGGATACTTGGCGATGATGTTGCGCATGGGGAACGCTCCGGCGGGGGTTTGGGCGGTGAATTCGTCGCTCTCCACCTGGTCGCCCTTGAGCTGCGCCAGGATGTAACCCTCCAGCTTCTTGTGGGCCGGGCTGCCGATAGGCCGGGGCCCGAAGGCCACCACCTCGCGCACGTACTTCATGGCCCGTTGGGCGTCGACCCTGGGCGCGGTACCGCCCGGGTCCGGCACGGTGGCAGCGGGCGTTTCCGGTTGGGCAGAGCGGCCTTCGGCGGCGCTACTTTTCGGGTTTCCGTTGCTTCGCGTGCACCCGCCCATCGCCAGCAGCACCAACGCGACCAGTGCGAAAAGCGTGCTTCTCATCAGGCCCCGGCTTTTGCTTTGCGCCGCTTGGGGTGGGCGAACCAGGCGATCCCGATGCTCAGCAGGTACAGCACGATCATGGGCGCCGCGAAGATGCACATGTTGAGGATGTCGGTAGTGGGCGTCAGGATGGCGGCGATGATGAAGATCACCAGGATCGAATAGCGGAAGTTGCGCCACATCCAGCCGGGGCTTATCACCCCCATCAACGACAGGAAGAACACCAGGATGGGCAGCTCAAAGATCACACCCAGGCCGATGATCACGGTCAGGAACAGGTCGGTGTATTCCCCGATGGTGATCATGGGCTGGAACTGCTCGCCATAGCCGATCAGGAAATCGAGCGCCGCCGGGTAGACCAGCTTGTATCCGAAGTAGCCGCCCGCCACGAACAGGAAGACGGTCATCACCATGAACGGCACCACGTAGCGCTTCTCGTTGCGGTAGAGGCCCGGGGCGATGAACGCCCACACCTGGTAGAGGATGAAGGGCGAGGCCAGGAACAATCCGGCGAGCAGGCCGACCTTCAAGTAAAGGTTGAAGGGTTCGGTGGGGTTCAGGTAGACCAGTTGCTCGCTCTTGTGATGGGCCCGCAGCGCCGCCACCACCGGCGCCTGCACGTAGGCGTAGATCCGCTCGGCGTAGTACCAGGCCGCCCCGAAGCCCACCCCAACCGCCAGCAACGAGTAGATGATGCGCCGGCGCAGTTCCTCCAGGTGCTCCAGGAAGCTCATGCCGGGCAGTTCCGGCCGGGTGGAGGGAGGCTCAGGCGCCGCCGCTGTCTCAAGCGCCATGCCGCTCCTCGGGCTCCGCGGAGGGGGCCGTCATGCTTTCCCCGGAACCGTTGCTCGGGGCGGCCGCGGGATGCGGGGCATCGTAGGCCGGGCTATCACGCGGGATGGTTTCCAGGGCGATGGGCTTGGGCTCAGGCGGGTCCGGCGGCGCGATCTTCTTGCGCGCTTCTTCGCTTTCCATGTTGCGGATCTCGTCTTCGAGTTGCGACTTGAACTCGTTGCTGGCCCGCTTGAACTGGGTCAGGGCCTCGCCGATCTGACGGCCGATCTCCGGCAACCTCTTCGGGCCGAATACCAGCAGGGCCACGAAGAAGATGAAGATCATCTCCGAGAAACCGAGGTTCATAGGCAGATGATACCAGCAGGGCGGCGGGTGGAAGGGCGTACCGACTTGCCGTCCGGCTCATTCCCATCCGCCTTCCGGCTCTGAAATCCCGCACCCGCCGAGGTATCCGACGCATCTTACAACCTAAGCAGCGGGAAAAGCAGGGCTTAGAAGCGCGCTTCCCGTGCTATACTGCGGGAAAGTGGGACGATTTTTGTCCTCCCTGCTGAAGGAACCCGAAACATGGCCGGTCGTTCTCGTCGCTCTCTCCTTCTGATCGTCTTTGTCATCCTGTTTTGTGGCGCACTGGGAGCTGTTTTTGGACAGCGGGTGACCGGCTCCGCCCAGAACAGCGACGCCGACATCCGCGACAGCCTGCGCGAATTCTCGCAGGTGTACGACGTCGTGGAGCAGAACTATGCCGAGCCGGTGAACGCCGACAAGGCCATCTATAACGGCGCCATCCCGGGCATGCTCCACGTGCTCGATCCGCACTCCAATTTCTTCGATCCCAAGTCCTATTCCCTGCTCCGCGAGGAGCAGCGCGGCAAGTACTACGGCGTGGGCATGCAGGTGGGGCCGCGCAACAACAAGGTCATCGTGATCGCGCCCTTCGTGGGCACGCCCGCCTATCGCGCCGGCATCCGGCCCGGCGACGTCATCATTGCGGTGGACGGTAAGCCCACCGACAACCTGACCACCAGCGAAGTGGCCGAGTTGCTGAAAGGCCCCAAGGGGACCACCGTCCGCATCACCATCTTGCGCGAAGGCTCGGAGAAGCCGCTGGAATTCAAAGTCGTCCGCGACGAGATCCCGCGCGCCAGCGTCGATCTGCACTTCATGATCAAGCCGGGCATCGGATACATGCACGTCTCCGGCTTCAATGAGACCACCGACAAAGAGGTCGCGGAGGCGCTCGACGCCTTCGGCGATCTGAAGGGCCTGGTGCTCGACCTGCGCCAGAATCCCGGCGGGCTGCTGAGCGAGGGCGTCGGAGTGGCCGACAAGTTCCTGCCCAAGGGCGCGGTCATCGTCTCCCACCACGGCCGCTCCAGCCCGGAGAAGGTCTACCGCGCCGCCCACGGCAACGGCGGCAAGGACTTCCCGCTGGTCGTGCTGGTGAACCGCGGGACCGCTTCGGCGGCCGAGATCGTCGCCGGCGCCATCCAGGACCACGACCGCGGCCTGATCGTCGGCGAGACCACCTTCGGCAAGGGATTGGTGCAGACCGTCTATCCCCTCTCCGAGAACACCGGCCTGGCCCTGACCACCGCCAAGTACTACACCCCCAGCGGCCGCCTGATCCAGCGCGACTACACCGGCGTCTCCCTCTACGACTACTACTACAACCGGGAGAACGGCGACAGCAACGGCAACAAGGAAGTCCGCATGACCGACAGCGGGCGCACCGTGTACGGCGGCGGCGGCATCACCCCCGACGTCAAGCTCCCATCCCAGAAGAGCAACCGCTTCCAGGAAACCCTGCTGCAACACTACGTCTTCTTCAACTTCGCCAAGCACTACCTCATCAACCGCCACATCCAGAAGGATTTTCAGGTGGATGAGCAGGTAATGAACGAGTTCCGCAAGTTCCTCGACGAGCAGAAAGTTCCTTTCACCGAGGCCGAGCTGCTGGAGAACAACGATTGGGTGCGCACCAACATCAAGAGCGAATTGTTCATCAGCGAGTTCGGCCAGCAGGAAGGCCTGCGGGTGCGCGCCGAGGGCGATCCGCACGTGCTGAAGGCGCTCGAGCTGATGCCCCAGGCCAAGGCCCTGGCGGAGAACGCCAAGAAGATCATCGCCGAGAAGGCCCAGGCCCGGGCCACGGCCAATAACCAGTAGCCCGCGGTCACGGAATGACAAGCCCCGCCTCCGCGGGGCTTTGGTCTTGCTGCCGGAATGCCGCCGCTAGCGGCGCCGGCCGCCGGTGATCATCATTCCCGCCCCGCCGAGGATCATCACCGCGCTGACGATGGGTGGGACCTTCTC
>DATKKJ010000193.1 GCA_035543055.1 Terriglobales bacterium
GGGCGCCGATTCGCTCGACACGGTCGAGCTGGTGATGGCGTTCGAGGAAGCCTTCGACATCGAGATCCCCGATGAAGACGCGGAGAAGATCCGCACCGTCAAAGACGCCGTCGATTACATCGAGGCGCATTCCAAGGGCAAATAACGCTTGGCTCGTCGCGTCGTTGTCACCGGGCTTGGGCTCATCTGTGGGGTAGGCAACACCGCCGAGGAAACGTGGGCGGGACTGTTGTCGGGCAAGAGCGGCATCGCCAGGATCACCCACTTTGACGCCACCCAATTCGCCTGCCAGATCGCGGCCGAGGTGAAGAACTTCGACCCTGCGAACTTCATCGAGAAAAAAGAGATCAAGAAGATGGGGCGCTTCATCCACCTGGCCATCGCGGCCACGGATGAGGCCATGAAGCAAAGCGGGCTGCAGGTGACGCCGGAGATCGCCACCCGCGTCGGGGTACACATCGGTTCGGGGATCGGGGGGTTCGACGTCATCGAGCGCGAGCACCTCAACCTGATCCATGGCGGCCCGCGCAAGATCTCGCCCTTCTTCATCCCCGGCGCCATCGTCAACCTGGCCGCGGGACACGTGAGCATCCGCTACGGCGCCAAAGGGCCGAACGAGGCGACCTGCACCGCCTGCACCAGCAGCGCACACTCGGTCGGCGATGCCTACAAGATCATCCAGCGCTGCGATGCTGACGCCATGATCGCCGGGGGCACGGAAGCGGCCATCACCCCCATGGGCGTCGGCGGGTTCGCCGCCATGCGCGCCCTCTCCACCCGCAACGACGCCCCGGAGAAGGCCAGCCGCCCCTGGGACGCGGGGCGCGACGGCTTCATCGTGGGCGAAGGCGCGGGCATCCTCATCCTGGAGGAGCTGGAGTTCGCCAGGCGGCGCGGGGCGAAGATCCTGGCCGAGGTCATCGGCTACGGCATGAGCGGCGACGCCTTCCACATCACCCAGCCGGCGGAAGGGGGCGACGGCGCCTACCGCGTGATGCTGAACACGCTCGCTGACGCCAAGATCCCCGCCAGCGAGGTCGGCTACATCAACGCCCACGGCACTTCCACGCCGCTGGGCGACAAGCTGGAGACCATGGCCATCAAGCGGGCGTTCGGGCCCACGCCGCCGCCAGTGAGTTCGACCAAGTCCATGACCGGGCACCTGCTGGGCGGGGCCGGAGGCCTGGAGGCCGGCATCGTGGTGCTGGCGCTGCGTGACCGCACACTCCCACCGACGGTTAACTACGAGACCCCGGACCCGGAGTGCGACCTGGACTACGTGCCCAACACGCCCCGCAAGGCCCCCAACCTGCGCATCGCGCTCACCAACTCCTTCGGCTTCGGCGGCACCAACGGCTGCCTGCTGTTCAAGCGCTGGGAAGAATAAGCGCTACATCGTAGAAGGATATTTCTTTCTCCTGCGAACCGCATCCCGACGGTAGAATCGCGCATCTCCCTGAAAGTTGACTTCTGTCAGAGTCGAATCATGCGACACGTGCTCGGAATCGTCTTTGGCATGCTGGTTCTGGTGTGCAGCGCGGGGGCACAGAAGAAGGCCGACTGGTCCGCAGTAGAAGACGCCCTGGGAAGGCCCGGCAAGCTGGATGCCGGCATCTACAAGGTGACCTTCCCCCGGACCGACCTGCACGTGCGCATCGGGAACACCAGCGTAGAGCCGGCGGCGGGATTGACGTCGTGCATGGCGTTCCGGCAGGACAGCGCCGGGGCGGTGGTGGTGGGCGACCTGGCGCTACGGCCGGAGCAAGCGCTCCGGCCCTTCATGCGAAAAGCAGGTCCCTCACGACTGAAGTCGTTCGGGATGACACTGCCGATTCTTGGTCATTTGGCGGATTGTTCGAGGGCTTTTTCAGCTTCCCTCTGGGCCTTTTCCATGTCCTTACGGCTCTTCTCGATGTCCTTCTGCGCCTTCTTCATCTCGCGGTGTATGTGCGCCTGGGCATCGCGCATGTTGCGGCGCATTTCGGCGCCGGCGAGCTGCATCGCCTCGGCGGTGGCCCTTGCGATCTCGGGCCGCAGCGCGTTGAGCTCTTGCTGCAGGCCCTCGAGATCAAGGTCGGGCAAATCGAAGCGGAAGGAGTTGTCGGGATTGCTGTTCTCGGGCAGGGTGACGGTGATGGACTGTTCGCGGCGGTCGCGGATGATGCCGAAGTTCACCTTGCCGCTGCGCTTGCGCATGGCGTTGCGCCAGTCGCCGCGGTCGCTGATGCGGTCCTTGTCCACGCGGATGATGACGTCGCCGGCCTTCAGTCCCGCCTTCTCCGCGGCGCTGCCCTTCTCGACGGAGCGCACCAGCACGCCCTCACCGTTCTGGACGCCGAAGTACTCACCGAGTTGCGGCGACAGGCTCTCGATGACGATGCCGGTATTGGAATAGCTGCGGACATTGACCTCGATGTTGGGGATGTCCATGGCCGGGACCGGCGGGGTGACCACCGGCGGCGCCAGAGCAACCGGCCCTCGGGGAGTCATCCACATCTTGTCTGCCATCTTCATCTTGCGGCGGTCGGCGAGAGTCGCTTTGAGGGACAGGGGCTGGCCGTCGCGGCTGACATCCAGGGTGATGGTGCGGCCGGGCAGCGTCTCCTTGATCATGCGCCGCAGTTGCTCGACGCTCTCGACGCGCTGGCCGTTGACCCCGAGGATGACGTCGTGCTCCTTCAGGCCGGCTTTGCCGGCGGGAGCATCCTGGTCCACCATGGTGACCTCGGCGCCGCGCTCTTCCTTCAACTTGAGGGCGGCGAGTCGGTCGGAGGTGACGTCACGCAGATCGACGCCCAGGTAAGCGGTGCCGGCGGTCGCATCGCCGTCCCCGGTCTCGGCATTCCACACATAGCCGTCATCGAGTGGGCGGTCTGCAGCGGCCGCCCAGGTGGTGGCCACCAGGGCCGCTGCCAGTGCGAGCCTTACAAGATTGCGGAACATTGAATCCTCCCTTCCCTATCGCGATCCCTTGCGCACTTCGATGTTGCCGATGGTGGTGTGCAGCTTCAGGATGGGGCCGCCGCCGTTGATCTGGCCGCTGGCGAACACCTCTTTCGGACCCCACTCGCTGCCTTCGCTGGTGATCTTCAGTTCGGGGAAATCGGAGCGGATCTTGTGGCCGACGGCGGTGTCGATGACCGCCTTCACCGTCACCTTCATGTCGGCAGGCAGGTACACGATGACGTCGCCCACGCTGGTGCTCAGGTAAGAGGGGGTGAAGTCAGCCGAGTTGCCGACGAACTCAGCGGCCACTGCTCCGGCGGCGGTCTCGGCGCTCACGCCTCGCATCAGTTTGTAGAGGTGGATGCCGCCGCCCGCGGTGTTGGCCTTCACCAGACCGCGCGCCGAGCTCAGGCGGATGCTGCCGCCCGCCGTCTCGAGCGTAGCAGCCCCGTTGACGTCGCCGACTTCGACACTGCCTCCGGCCGTGCTGGCACGCAACTCTCCGCCGCACTGCTTGATGTTGATGCTGCCGCCGGCGGTCTCGGCAATCACCATCTGGTCGGCCGACTCCACCCAGATGCTGCCCCCGGCCGTCTCCGCCGTCACTTTGCCTTTGACCTTGCGCAGCGTGATGCTGCCGCCCTGGGTCTCGAGTTTGGCGTCGCCGCCGGCATTGGCGACCTCGATGCTGCCGCCGGCGGTGGAGGCGGAGACACCCCCGCCGATGTCAGTGAGGTTGATAGCTCCGCCGGAGGTCTCGACCGCGGCGGCGCCAGTGATGTTGCCCACCCAGATGCTGCCGGCCTCAGTGTCCACTTTCACCAGCGCCATCTCGCGCGGCACGCTGATGACGAACTGCACGGAGAAGCGCTTGTAGCGCCCGCGCTCTGAATTGGCTTCGATGAAGGCGGTGTCGCCGCGGGTGGCGCCCGAGATACGGAAGCCTTCGAGCTGCCGCTTAGCTTCCGCCTCGCCGGTGCAGATCTTCTTGGTGACGGTGTACTGGATGCCCTGCTGCGAGCCCCCGGTGACCCTTACCGAGCCGATAGGAGTGCTGACTTTCAGATTGTGTGCCGCGGGCAGGGTGCCGGTGATGACCTGCACCCAGTTCTCGCCTTCGCGGCGGACCTGGGAGTCCTGCGCGGTCGCGGGCAGCGCCCACAGGGCGGCCACAACCATCAGGATCCCGAATTGGAGTCTGGTTTTCACTGCTGTTTACGTCCCTTCCTAAGCCTAGATTCGTTCCCCTATGCCCGAAGCACTAATCGATCTCCGGGAGCGAGTCGAGCACGCGGCGCGACTCGGAGCGGATGAACTGGTTCTTGTCTGTATCCGCCAGATGTTGCAGCACCTGGCGCACGCTGCCGTCGGCCATCACCGGCTGGAGCAGGGTGATGGCGTTGGAGCGGACGCCGGCATTGGAATCCCGCACCAGCGCCTCCAGGACGGCGTCGCGCACCTGGGTGTCGGTCTTCACGTAACCGCGCAGGGACTCCAGCGCCTTCAGCCGCACGCCGGGGTTGTTGTCGTAGCGCAGCGAGAAGATCAGCGCCTGCCGCACCTTCTCGTCCTCCGGTCTCTGCGTGAGGAGGTTCACCGAATCCATGCGCACGCCGGAGTTGTAGTTGTTGCGGGCGGCGTAGAGCAGGAGCTGCTGGATCTTGGGGTCCTCCAGCGAGCCGGTGGCGGTTTGCGGCTGGAGCGTGTCGTAGCGGATGCGGACGCTGTTGGAGGCCGGGTCCTGGGTGATGCCGCGGATGGCGGCGATGGAGGCCTCGGCGGGCTGCTTGAAGCCATCGTCCCTGCCTGGGCCGCCGGCGTTGCGCGTGACCTGCCAGCCGGCGATGCCGCCGCCGACGAAGCCGACCATGATGAGGGCGAGCACCAGCGCCGGCGCCAGCCGGGCCTGGTGCAGCCATCCGGCGAAGTCGAAGGTGAAGCGGCTCCAGCCGCGGTGCTGCTCGGCGTCTTCCAGCGCCTCGGAAAGGCGCATGCGCGAGGACGCCAGCAGGTTGGGCGTCGGCTCGGGCGCCGGTACCGTCCTCATCGCGGAGTGGAAGGCGCGGAAGGCCCCCAGCTCCACGGAGCAGGATTCGCAGCGCTCCACGTGGCGTTCCAGTTCGTGCCGCTGGTCGTCCGGCAGCTCTTCATAAACGTAAAGCGCAACGTTCTGTTTGACCCAGTCGCAGTTCATAGCCTTTTACCTCATGTCCCCAAGCGAGCCGCGCATCTTCTGCGTGGCCCGGAACAGCGTGTTCTTCGCCGTCTCTTCGGTGGTATTCAGCATCTCGCCGATGGTGCGGAGCTTCAGCCCCTGGAAATGTTTCAACTCAAAGACCATGCGCTCCCGGGGGGTGAGCTTGGTCATGGCCCGGGCGATGCGCCCGCCCAGTTCTCGCCGCATCAGGTCGCGCTCCGGGTCGGCGCCCGGACGGTCGTCGGAGACCTGGCCCAGCAGGTCGAACTCTTCCCCGTTGCTGTCCACCGTGACCGGAGCATCTTCCTTGCGCACCTGCTTCTTGCGCAGGTGGTCGAGGCAGAGGTTGGTCACGATGCGGTAAACCCAGGTGTAGAAGGAGCACTCGAAGCGGAAGCTGCCGATATTGCGGTAGGCCTTGAGGAATGCTTCCTGGTAGATGTCCTGGGCGTCGGCTTCCGAACCGGCCAGGTGGAGGGCGAGGCGCAGGACCGCCCGGTCGTACTGGCGGACCAACTCCTCGAACGCCACGCGGTCCCCACGTTGCGCTGCACGGATCAGCTGGCTGTCGTCGACTCGGCTCAGACTCTGACTGACCATGTGACCCCGTCGAGCGGGGTTTGAAGTGGAACCGTTAGCGCCAACCGTGAGAATGAGGGTCTCGGCCGGCATGTGCTTCTCCTGAGTCGCCCTAAGGGTTTGGCCTACACCACGTTGGACGGAACAGGAGCGGTTCGGTGAGCACGATTATAGGGAGAAAAAGGGCCGGAAATCGCTTCCGGCCCCAAGAAAAACGGGCCCCGCTTACTCGGCGGCGGCTTCCTTCTCGATGATGACCTTGACCGAGGTGGCCACGTCGCGGTGCAGCCGGACCGGGACGGTGAACTCGCCCACCATCTTGATGGGGTCGTCCAGCTGGATCTTGCGGCGATCGACGTTGAAGCCCTTCTTGCCCAGGGCCTCGGCAATGTCGGCAGGGGTCACCGAGCCAAACAGGTGGTCCTTCTCCCCGGCCTTGCGGGTGAATTGCACACTCAGACCGTCGAACTGCCTGGCCAACTCCTCGGCTTCGCCCTTCTCGCGGACGGAGCGGCGCAGGGCGGCGGCGCGCATCTGCTCGATGACGGAGCGGTTGGCGGGCGTGGCCTCGATGGCCAGCTTGCGGGGCAGCAGGTAGTTGCGTCCGTAGCCTTCGGCCACGTTCACGATGTCGCCGCGGTGGCCCAGCTTGGATACATCTTCTTTCAGGATGACTTCCATGTCAGAGCTCCATGGACCTTTCAGTCGTCCCTACGGGACTCGGTCCGTCTTGATCTGGTTACCCGGCACTGACGTGCCGGGCTACATTCATTCGGCCCTTCGGGCCTGGTTGCCGGTCGTTCGTAACGGAGAACTGACAACCGACAACTGAGAACTGCCTTAGCGCGCCGCGAAGGGCAGCAGGGCGATGTTGCGCGCCTGCTTGATGGCCGCGGACAACCGGTGCTGGTGCGGCGCACATACGCCCGTAAGGCGGCGCGGTACGATCTTGCCGCTCTCGGCGACAAACTGGCCCAGCAGGCGGTAGTCCTTGTAGTTGATGTCTTCGATCCTCTCGACGCAGAACTTGCACACTTTCTTGCGCCGGAAGAACTTTCGCCCGCCGGCGCCCTCGCGCGGAGGACCGCCGGGGCCTCGGCCACCTCCCCCATATCGCGGACGATCTCCACCGGGACCCGACGGTC
>DATKKJ010000194.1 GCA_035543055.1 Terriglobales bacterium
AGCGCCTTGTAGGCGCGTGCCAGGAAGTCGGTGATCACGTCAGAGCGCTTCCAGCCAGGGTGCGACTTCTCGAAGGCGAACTGCGCATCCTTCTGGTCGCCCTCGGCGGGGAAGCGCACGTAGTCGAATTGAATCTCATCCGCCCCCGACGAGGCCACGTACTTGGCCAGCGCGAGGTCGTAGTCCTGGACTTCGGGATGGGAGGGATCGGCCCACACCAGCTTCCCGTTCTCCCGCCACGGCTCGCCGGTGCGGCGCGAGCGGACCGCCAGCTCAGGATGCCGCTGCGCGATGTTTTCGTCGCGGAACAGCGCGATGCGCGCGATGGCGTGCAAGCTGTTCTGGTGCAGGAAGCGGATGAACTTGGGCAGGTTGCGGATGGCGACGTGGCGGTTTCCCACCAGCTCATGCTGGAAAGGAACATTCACTGTCCCGTCGCTGTCCTTGATGTCGAAGACGATGGCGTTGCCGCCGGCCTGGCGCCAGCGGCGGATGAGGCGGATGCCGTTGTCGCTACCGGCCATGACTCCGGTCAAATAGATGGCGCGCACCTCGAAATCACGCGGCCGCGCGACCGGCTTGTCGACGACGGGGGCCCCTTCGAATCCGGGAATGGTCAGCAAGTCGCCCGGCCGGGGCGAGGAATCCTTCAGTCCGTTGGCCTCGCGGAGGGCCGCTTCCAGCTCCGGCACCGTCATGTAGGAGGTGCGGGAGATCCACGCCCGCGCCACCGAGGTCAGACTCTCGCCGCGCTTCAGGCGATGTTGGTCGGGAAGCAAGGCCTCGTCCCGCGTCTCGGCAGGGGCCGCCGGTCTCGCCCTGGGCGGGGCAGGTGGCGCGGCCGGCGGCGCCGACGCAGCCTCCGGGATGAGCGTGGAGAACGGCTGGGCAACGACGGCGGGTTCCGCACCGGTCGCACGCCGGTCGAGGGAGGAAAGCGGTTTTCCCGAGCGCAACAGGGCGCAGGCGACAAGGAAGAGCGCGAGAAGCGCCGCGAAGTGCCGAGAAACGGGGTGCTGGAGCATGAGTCGCGCTGCCGGCCTGGAACTTGCAGCGATGCTAGCACGGGCCACAGACACTCTGGTGGTTACCTTAGACGCTGACCGTGACCACGAAGACGCGCCAAGGGCGCTTCTCCGCCGGTGATTCGAGCAACCTCTGCGGCCGGGTTTCGGTATCCTGACGGCCAGTGTTCGGATCACAGAAGCCGACGATGGTGGCGCTGCTGCTGGTGGCGGCGGCGGCGACCGCGCTGCTCGTCCCCTTCGTGCTCTTCGGGAATGCCTCCGGGCATGACTTCGAGTTCCACCTCGCCTCCTGGATGGATGTGGTCCACCAATGGCACCAGCGGGTGCTGTATCCCCGCTGGGCGGAATTGGCGAACTGGGGATACGGCGAGCCTCGCTTCATCTTCTATCCGCCGGCGTCATGGCTGCTGGGAGCGGCGCTGTCATTGCTGCTTCCGTGGCCGGCGGTGCCAGGGGCGTTCTATTGGATCTGCATGGTGTCGGGCGGTGCCTGCATGTTCCGCCTGGCCCGCGAGTGGCTGCCGGAGAAAGCGGCCATGCTGGCGGCGCTGATCTACGCAGTGAACCCCTATCACCAGTTGCACGTGTACTGGCGGAGTGACTTTGCCGAGCTCCTGGCCAGCGCGATCTTTCCCCTGGTCGTGCTGTACACGTTGCGCACAGGAAAGGGCGAGGCGGGCGCTGCCTGGTGGCTGGCTGGGCTCTTCGGAGCGACCTGGCTCATGAACGCCCCGGCGGCAGTGGTGGTCACGTACTCGGTGGCGCTGTTGCTGGCGGTGACCGCGGTCGAGCGACGCTCCTGGCGCGGGTTGCTGCTGGGCGGCGGCGCCATGGCGCTGGGATTCGCTCTCGCCGCCTTCTACATCCTGCCCGCGGCCTATGAGCAGACCTGGGTGAACATTGGCGAGGTGCTCGCCTCAGGACTGCGTCCAAGCGACAACTTCCTGTTCACCCGGACCAACGATCCGGAGCACACCTGGTTCAACTTTCGCGCGTCCATCATCGCGGTCAGCGAGATGCTGGTCACCGCACTAATGCTGATCCCGGCACGCCGCTTGCGCGAGCGCCGCGACGCCTGGTGGCCCCTGGTGGCGCTGTTGGGCGCCTCCGCAGTACTCATGCTGCGGGTTTCCGCGCTCGCATGGCGTTTTCTCCCCGAGCTGCATTTCGTGCAGTTTCCGTGGCGGTGGCTGCTGGCGCTCAACATCGTCCTGCCGTTGCTGATCGCGGCCGTGGCGGCGAGGAGCAGGCCCGCCCTGGTGTGGATCGGCTGCGCGTTGGTGCTGGCGGGCTGTGCCGTCCGGCTGGGGCACCACGCGTGGTGGGACTCCGACGGCGTGCATGACCTGTACCAAGCGATCCTGGTGCAAGGAAAAGGCTACTTCGGAACCGACGAGTACGGCGTGCGCGGCTCCGACCACTACGACCTCGACGCGCGGGCAGCCAGAATCACAGTCCTGCCCGTGGGAAACGTGGCCCCTCAGGCACAGGTCCATGTGGAGCGCTGGCGCAGCGAGCGCAAAGCCTTCACCGTGCGCAGCGAGCAGCCGGTGACGGTCGTGCTGCGCCTGATGACTTACCCGGCGTGGAAGGTGTCGGTCAACGGCCAGCCGGCGAGCGCGCAGGCGCGGCCCAACACGAAAGAGATGGCCATCGAAGTGCCGCCGGGGACTTCGCGGGTGGAGGTGCGGTTCACACGCACTGCGGACCGGACGCTTGGGGGAGCGATCTCGATCACAGCCGTCGTGCTCTGGCTCCTGCTAGCGTTTCTGCAACACAGACTCTTGGCCCGAGGTGCTTCCCACGACCAGCCCTTTCCGGGCAGCGGGCGGTAGCGGTTCGCTGCGGAATAGTGCTACCCTGTGTCTGATTTTCTGGCCCCCATATGGCTCTAGGCGCCACAGCTGCGACGCCCAAACCCATGCCCGACATCGTCTTCGTGCAGGGGGGAGAGCAGCGCAACCTCAAGCTGGAACGCTCTCCCTTCACCATCGGCCGCAAGACCGACAAGGACCTGGTGATCGCCGACCCGCGCATCTCGCGCGACCACGCGGAGATCCAGATCCAGGGCGACGAGTTCGTCCTGGTGGATGTCGGTAGCCGCCACGGGACGTACGTGAACGGGGCCAAGGTGGAGCGGCAGAAACTGGAGCCCAACGACCGGGTGGAGTTCGGAGCCCGGGGCGGCCCCTACCTGGTGTTCGCACCGACCACAGCCACCACCAGCACGGCGCGCGAGTTCCTGAGCCAGATTTCCGGCATCTCCGTGCCTTCGGGGACGGCTACCTCGGACCTGGAGAAGCTCACGCTCTTCCTGGACGCCGCACGCAAGCTCAACACCACCGGCGTCCTGGAGGAGATTCTGCTGACGCTGATCGAGGCGACGCTGCGCCTCACCGGCGCCGAACGCGGCTACGTCTTCCTGCGCGAAGACGACGGCAAGCTGGCCCTGGCGGCCGGCCGCAACAGCAAGGGCGAGCCGCTGGTGGACGACAGCACGGTGTCGCGCTCCATCATCGAGGAGGCCGCCACCTCGGCTTCCGCCTACCATGTGACCGATACCACTAAGACGGCGGACATCGCCACGCGCAAGAGTGTGATCGCCTACGACCTGCGTACCGTGATCTGCATCCCATTCCGCAAGCTGGCGGTGCAGGGCAAGGCGGGGAGTGCCAAAGCGCCCGGCGAGGCAGCGGTCACCGGCGTCCTTTACATGGACAGCCGTTACGCCTCGCGCGACCTGTCCACGGTCAGCAAGGACATTCTGAACGCGATCGCGACCGAAGCAGCCTCGCTCGTGGAGAACGCGCGCCTGGTGCAGGCGGAAGAGGCGTCACGCCGCTATCAGCAGGAGCTCACCATCGCCGCCTCCATCCAGCAGCGGCTCATGGCGGTGACCATCCCCGAACTCCCGTTCGCCCAGATCCAGGCCAAGAACGTGGCCTGCAAGGACATCGGAGGCGACTTCTACGACGTGGTGGTGACCGAGAGCGGCGTGGCCGTGGTCGTGACTGATGTTTGCGGCAAGGGGGTTTCGGCGGCGCTTCTGGCTTCGATCTTGCAGGGGATGATCTACACCAACCTGACCGCGTCGGTGCCGCTGCAACGCCTGGCCAGCACTACCAACGAGTTCCTGATGCAGAAATCGCTGGGCGAAAAATATGCGACTGTCTTCATCGCTCACCTGTCGCGCCAGGGCGAGTTGGAGTTCGTCAACTGCGGGCACGTGCAGCCGGTGCTGGTGGCGGGAGGGAAGGTGGAGCGGATCAAGGAGTCGAACGTTCCCCTCGGCCTGCTGCCGGGCATGAGCTACGAGAGCGGCAAACGGAAGCTTGCTCCGGGCGACCGGTTGGTGCTATTCACCGACGGCGTCACCGAAGCCGAGAACGGCCAGGGAGAGTTCTTCGGTGACGAACGCCTGGAAGCAGCGGCGGCCCAGCCCGATCCCTTCGACGCCATCCTTTCCGAGGTGCGGAACTTCTGCGCCGGCGTCCCCCTCAACGACGACTGCACCGTCTTCGAACTTACCTTTCGCGGCTGAGCTGCCGGGACGGGCACCCCGCAACGTTTAGATGAATCGGAATTAGCGGATGGGAGATCCCAGCCCGCGCAGGACGGTGCGGATCTGGTCGACGTTCTGATGGTCGTCGATGGTGCGGGTAAGGAATTCCACGCCGTAGCTGTAGCCCTTGCGGTTGCGCACGATGGCACGGACCCGGATGGGGTCGCCGGAATACGGCGGCGTGAATTCGACCGCGATTTCCTCTGTCAGCGCCAACTCGATGCCGGCGAAGATCGCCATGCCGCCCTCATTCAGCTCGTTGCCGCGCCCTTGCACGATCGCCGTCTTGCCGCCTTTATGCGCCACGATACGCAGCGGCACTTCCAGCTTGTAACGCGGCCAGCGGCGGAGCGCTTCGTACATGCTCTCGTGCGGGATGACCTCGGTAGCCATGGATGGGCGAATCTTAGGACGCGCGCTCGCCGGAGGGAAGGTTACGGAAGGGGGCGTACGGAAATCGAGAGATTGAGTAATCGGGTAATCGGGTAATTGGGGAATTGAGTGATGTTGAGCAAACGGTCTTCAATTACGCAATGACCCGATTTCTCAATTACCCAATCTGATCCCAGAGTCCGCCGCCGGAGTCGGCGCGTCCTAGGCGGCACCGCCGCTGTCCCGCTCGAAGTCACGCACCCACTCCACGATGGAGCGCACCGCGATGCCGGTGGGACCCTGGGCGATCCACGGCTTGTTCTCTTCCATCCAGGCGGTACCGGCGATGTCGAGGTGGATCCACGGGGTGTCGTCCACGAACTCCTTGAGGAACATGGCGGCGCTGATGGCGCCTCCCCATCGTCCCCCGGTGTTCTTGATGTCGGCGATGCCGGAACGGATCAGCTCCTTGTACTCGTCGTCCACCGGCATCCGCCACATCTTCTCCCCGGAGCGCTGCAGGACTTGCTGGAAGCGCGACCACTGGGCGTCGTCGTTGGTGAAGACGCCGACATTCACATAACCCAGCGCCACCACGACTGCGCCGGTGAGGGTGGCGGCATCGATCAGGTGGGTGGCGCCCAGCTGGCGTGCGTAGTGCAGGCCGTCGGCCAGCACCAGGCGCCCCTCGGCGTCGGTGTTGATGATCTCGATGGACTTGCCCGACATGGCGATCTGCACGTCCCCGGGCTTCTGCGCCTTGCCGCTGGGCATGTTCTCCGTCGCCGTCACGATGCAGAGGACCCGGACTTTGGGCTTGAGCAGCGCGATGGCGCGCATGGCGCCGATCATGGCTGCGCCCCCGCCCATGTCGTACTTCATCTTCTCCATGCCGTCGGAGGGCTTGATGGAGATGCCTCCGGAATCGAAGGTGATCCCTTTGCCCACCAGTCCGAGGACCGGGCCGGCGGGTGCGCCTTCGGGTTCATGGCGGAGCACGATCAGCGCCGGCGGCTCGTCGGAGCCCTGGGCCACCGACCAGAACGCGCCCATCTTCAGTTCCTTGATCTTCTCCGCGCCATAGATCTCGCACTGCAAGCCGGTCTCCGCAGCCATCTGCCGGGCGCGCTCCGCGAGGACGGTCGGGGTCATGCGGTTCCCCGGCTCGTTCACCAGGTCGCGGGTGAAGTTCTGCGATTCTCCCAGGACGCGGCCGACTTCCAGCGCGCTCTCGAGCCCGGCCGACCTGGCAGCGGCGGGAGCGGCTAGGGTGAGCGCTTCGATCCGCTGGTCCTTGCGGTCGCTCTTGTAAACGTCAGGATCGAAATTGCCGACCAGCGCCCCTTCCACGGCGGCGCGGACGGCGCCGGGCGAGCCCTCGGGCAGCAGCAGGGCGAAGCTGCGGATGTTCTTCTGCTTCAGGAACCGGACCGCCGCTCCGGCCAGCTTGCGCAGTTCCTGGACAGTGAAACCCTTGCTCTTGCCCCCGCCGAGCAGCAGCAGGCGTTTTGCCTTGAGTCCCTGCGGGCGATAGAGCCACGACGTCTCGAAGGCCTTGCCGGTGAGTTCCCCGGAGGCGAGCAGTTCGGCGGCCGCGGCTTGCACCGCGGTGTCCGCCGGCAGAAGCGCGGGTACATTCTTGTCCTTCTCGCCGTTGTCCACGACCACGGCGACGAGGCACTCGGTTTCTAGTTGGGGGGTATCCGTATAAGAGAGCGAAAGGTTCATGGTCGTTCCTCGATTCACAGGTTCCCGGCTTTGCGCGAGCGCAGGATGGCGTCGCGGGCCTCGCGGTCAGCGGTGCGCCGGCGCTCGGTCTCGCGCTTGTCCCAGAGCTGCTTGCCCTTGGCCAGCGCCAGCTCCACCTTGATCTTTCCATTCTTGAAATACATGCGGGTGGGGACCAGAGTCAGGCCCTTTTGCTGGGTCTTGCCGAAGAGTTTCCGCAACTCCTCGCGATGGACCAGAAGCTTGCGCGTACGCTCCGGCGCGTGCCCGGCGTACCCGGCGTTCTCGTAGGCCCCGATGTGGGCGTTCAGCAGCCACAACTCGCCGTCCTTGATGATGCCGTAGGCGTCCTTCAGATTGGCCCGTCCGGCGCGGATGGACTTCACCTCCGAGCCGGTCAGCACGATGCCGGTCTCGAATCTTTCCAGCAGGAAGTAATTGTGGGCGGCGGCGCGATTCTGGGTGGCATCGCGTTCTCCCGAAGCGACCGGGTCCCGGCGCGGGTTCTTGGGCTTACTGGGAGTGACCGGATGGGAGTGGCGCGCCATGATGCAAAACGGAATGCTAACACGCGCTTCGCCAAGGCTGCCGGGCTGCCGCCCGATGCTATAATCGCGCGTTCTCTCGAAGCCTGGCCGAAGCCAGCCGGTCCGCCGACCGGCCCCCAGGGGTACTGCTGTTGGCAAATGAATCTCGCAAGGTCCCAAGGAGCTCGATGACCCGGCCGGTCCGGCCCCAAGCGCCCATAGCCAGGGCGCGTATTGTCCGCGGTTCCATCTCCGTGATCCTGTTGTTGGTGCTGGCGCTGTCGTCCGCCCTCGCCGAGTCTGCCAAGTCCCTCTACAACAAGGGCCGGGACGCCGAGGCGCGCCAGGACTACGAGGCTGCCTACGACTTCTACAGCCAGGCGTGGAAAGACAAGCCCAACGAGCTCAAGTACCGGGTGGCGGCGCAACGCACTCGCTTCCTGGCGTCGGCCTCCCTTGTGCATCGCGGGCAGGCGCTGAAGGACCAAGGCAAGCTGGATGAGGCGCTGCTGCTGTTCGAGAAGGCGACCGTCCTCGACCCCGCCAGCTTCATCGCCCAGCAGGAGATCAAGCGCACCAAGGCGCTCATCGAGAAGCGGCAAGGCGGCGGCGGGGCCCCGCCGGCCGGCTCGGGGCTGGCCAAGCGCATCGATGAGGCCGGCGGCCCGGTGGACCTGGCTCCCATCGCCGAGACGCCCATCACCCTCAAACTCAGCGAAGACACCAAGGTCATCTACGAGACCATCGGCAAGCTGGCCGGGATCAACGTGCTGTTCGATCCCGATTACACCTCGCGCCGAGTGAAGATCGAGCTCAACGGCGTGACCCTGAACGAGGCGCTCGATATCCTGGCGCTGGAATCGAAGACCTTCTGGCGCCCGGTCACGAGCAACACGATCTTCGTCGCCTCCGACACCCCCGCCAAGCGCAAGGAGCTCGAGCAGAGCGTCATCAAGACCTTCTATCTCTCGAACCTGTCGCAGCCGACTGAGCTGCAGGACATCGTCAACGCCCTGCGCACCATCCTGGAAGTGAGCCGCATCCAGCAGCTGCCTTCGCAGGGCGCCATCGTGGTGCGGGGCACGCCCGACCAGGTGGCCCTGGCGGAGAAGCTGATCGGGGACATCGACAAGGCGAAGCCGGAAGTCATCGTGGAAGTGGCCATCATGCAGGTGCGGCGCGACAAGCTGCGCGACCTGGGCATCTCGCCGCCTGGCAGCACCAGCATCGGCCTAGCGCCCAACCTGGTCTCCAGCCCCACCAGCACCACCAGCGGCAGTGGCGTAGGCTCCGGGACCGGCTCGGTGACGACGACCAGCGGCTCCACCAATCAGATCAACCTGAACACCCTAGCCAACCTGAACGCCACCAACTTCGTGGTCACGATCCCTCCGGCCACCGCCAATTTCCTGTTCAACGACACCACCACCAAGATCCTGCAGAACCCGCAGATCCGCGCCTCCGACGGTCAGAAGGCCTCGCTGAAGATCGGCGACCGGGTGCCGGTGGCCACGGGATCGTTCCAGCCGGGCATCGGCGGCGTGGGCATCAACCCGCTGGTCAACACCCAGTTCCAATACATCGATGTAGGCGTGAACATCGACATCACGCCGCGCGTGCACCAGGGCCGCGAGGTGACGCTCAAGCTCATGATCGACGTCTCCTCGGTGACCTCGCACGTGAGCATCGGTGGCATCGACCAGCCGGTCATCGGGCAACGCAAGATCGAGCACGAGATCCGCCTGAAAGAAGGCGAGATCAACATGCTGGGCGGCATCCTGGAAGACCAGACGGTCAAGGGCTGGGCGGGCATCCCAGGATTGGGGCAGATCCCATTCTTCCGGTACCTATTCGCGTCCGAGCACACGGAGAAGCATGAGAACGAGATCGTCTTCGTCCTGATCCCGCACATCGTGCGCTCGCAGGAACTCACTGACCTGAATGCCCGCGCCATCGACGTGGGCACCGGGACCGCGATCGACCTCCGGCGCACCTCGCGCCCAGCCGGGGTCGTGCCTGTGAATGGTGGCGCCCAGGTTCCTTCCGGCGCGCCGCCGCAGCCTGCGCCGCCAACCACGCCGCAAGCGACGTCGCAACCGGCGCCGGCGAGTTCCCAGCCGGCTCCCAGCGGGGCGCCGCCGCAGAGCCCGCCGGGCATGGCTGCGCAAGCGCCCTCGGGCCCGCCGTCCCCGGTCATTCTCGGTTTCGATCCGGCGATCATCACTCCCGCCAAGGGGTCGACCTTTGCGGTGAACGTGACCCTAAGCGGCGGCCAGGACATCTCCATGGTCCCGATGCAGATCGTCTACAACCCCAAGGTCATGGAGTTGGTGAATATCTCCAACGGCGGGTTCCTGTCGCAGGATGGACAGGCGGTGGCCCTGGTGCATCGGGACGATCCGGCCAGCGGCACCATCCAGGTCTCGGCGACGCGTCCGCCCGGCACCGCTGGCGTGAGCGGCAGCGGAGCGGTGTTCACCCTGACCTTCCTGGCCAAGGCGCCGGGTCTCAGCACCATGACCATCAATCGGCCGGCGTTACGCAGCAGCACCTCGCAATCCATCCCGGTCACACCGGCAACGGCGATGGTGACGGTGAAGTGAGGCGCGCAAGCGCGATAAGATAGGAGCGATGCGAAGCGGTGGCTCATGGTGCCGGCAGCGGGGCTTGACCCTGCTCGAGCTGATTGTGGCCATCACCATCCTGCTCATCCTGACCGGCATGGCCATTCCCCTGGCGCGGGTGCGCATCAAGCGCGAGAAGGAACGCCAGCTGCGCTACGAGTTGTGGCAGATCCGGGACGCCATCGACCGCTACAAGGACGCCGCTGACCGCAACGCCTTCCAGGTCAAGATCGGTACCGAGGGCTACCCCCCGGACCTGGACACGCTGGTGAACGGGGTGGATGTCGCCGGCAAGAAGGTGCGTTTCCTGCGCGCCATCCCGGTGGACCCGATGACGGGCAGGGCGGAGTGGGCAACACGCGCGATGCAGGACGATCCCAAGTCCCAGTCGTCCGGAGGACAGAACGTCTTCGATGTCCATTCCAAGTCCGAAGGGACGGCTCTGGACGGCACCAAGTATTCGGACTGGTGATTGCGTGCTCAACAAGATGACCAGACACCGCCAACACGGCTTCACCCTGATCGAGCTGATGATCGTGATCTCGATCATCCTCATCCTGGTGTCGATCGCCGTCCCCATTTACTCGCGATCCATCGTGCAGGCGCGGGAGGCGGTGCTCCGCGACGACCTATTTACCCTGCGCTCGGTCATCGACCAGTTCACGCTCGACAAGCAGCGCGCCCCGCAGTCGCTGCAGGATATCGTCGAGGCCGGCTACCTGAGAGACATCCCGGTGGACCCCTTCACCCAATCCCGCGATACCTGGGTCGTGGTACAGGAAGACGTGATGCAGAGCATCGACCAGACCCAGCCGGGGATCACCGACGTGCACAGCGGCGCCAGCGGCACCGGCAGCGACGGCCGGGCCTACAGCGAATGGTGACAACCACCCCTTCCTCCATGTGACCCCCGGACATTGTCCTAGTTGAGGGGGTAATCGCTCTCCCGTTATCTGGAAGCTCCCGGCCAGCCATAGAAGAATCCCCCCATGCAGATACAGGCGGAGATCCCGTCGGGGGCGTGGCCTCTGGAGCACGTGCCGTCGCGGTTGTCGGCGATCGGGCACAAGCTGCGCGACCGTCAGGTGCTCCGGAAGCTGGCAGTCACGGTCGCGTTCACGATCGTGGTCTGGGTGAGCGTAGTGAGCGCATCGGCGTACCTGCTACGCCGCCATCGCGAGTCGGTGCTGCGCCAGGACCTGGGGCTGCTGCGGGCCACCATCCGCGAATACACCGCGATCGAGCATCATGCTCCCCACCGCCTGATGGACCTGGTCGAGCAGGGCTACATGATCGAAATGCCGATGGACCCCTTCACCAAGAAGGCCGACTGGGACCCCGACTTCGCCCAGGTCCCCGAATCCATCGACCGCGAGCACTTCGGCATCGTGGACGTGCACAGCCGCTCCACGGAGAGGGGCCGGGACGGATCGGCCTACTGCCAGTGGTAGCGCTCTCCATCTGTGACCGGATGAGTCCGGCTGGTTTGCTTCGCATCCTGCGAGCAACTACCATTCTCCTGTTATGCCGGTCGAAACGGACATTCCTGCTGCTTCCTACACCCCAGTAAAGGCGCCGCGCGGCACCCGCATCTCCTGCCAAGGCTGGCAGCAGGAAGCCGCCATGCGCATGCTCATGAACAACCTCGACGAGGAGGTCGGCGAGCGTCCGCGCGACCTGGTGGTCTATGGCGGGACCGGCAAGGCGGCTCGCGATTGGGAGTGCTTCCACGCCATCGTGGTCTCGCTGAGGTCGCTGGCCGACGACGAGACCCTGCTGGTGCAGTCCGGAAAGCCCGTGGGCATCTTCAAGACCCACGACTACGCGCCTCGGGTGTTGATCGCCAATTCCAACCTGGTGGGCCATTGGTCGAACTGGCAGAAGTTCAACGAGCTGGAGCGCGCCGGCCTGATGATGTACGGCCAGATGACCGCGGGCTCATGGATCTACATCGGCTCGCAGGGGATCATCCAGGGAACGTTCGAGACCTTCGCGGCGGCGGGCGAGAAGGCCTTCGCCGGCGACCTGGCGGGGAAGCTGATCGTCTCCGGCGGGATGGGCGGCATGGGCGGCGCCCAGCCGCTGGCGGCTACCATGACCGGGGCCTGCTTCCTGGGCGTCGAGGTCGATCCGGAGCGGATCAAGAAGCGGCTGAAGACCGGCTACTGCGACTTCATGGTCAACAGCCTGGACGAGGCGCTGCGCATCCTCAAGAACGCCGTGCGGAAGAAGGAAAACGTCTCCGTCGGGTTGGTGGGGAACTGCGCCGACGTGGTGCCGGAGCTGGCGGCCCGCGGCGTGGTGCCAGATATCCTGACCGACCAGACCTCGGCGCACGACCCGTTGAACGGCTATGTGCCCAACGGGATGTCGCTGGAGCAGGCGCTGGAGCTGCGCCAGCGCGATCCGAGAACCTACGAGGAGCGGTCGCTGGACGCCATCGCCCGCCACGTCGAGGGCATGCTGGCCCTGCAGAAGATGGGCGCGGTCACCTTCGATTACGGGAACAACATTCGCACCTTCGCCTATCAGCGCGGGGTGAGGAACGCCTACGACTTCCCCGGATTCGTCCCGGCCTACATCCGCCCGCTTTTCTGCGAAGGTCGCGGCCCGTTCCGCTGGGTGGCGCTGTCGGGCGAACCGTCGGACATCGCGGTGACCGACGACCTGGTGCTGAGCATGTTCCCGAAGAACCGCATCCTGTCGCGCTGGATCGACCTGGCGCGGAAGCGGATCAAGTTCCAGGGGTTGCCGGCGCGCATCTGCTGGCTGGGCTACGGTGAGCGGGCTGAGTTCGGCCTGGCCATCAACGACCTGGTGAAGAAAGGGAAGATCAAGGCGCCCATCGTGATCGGACGCGACCACCTGGACTGCGGCAGCGTCGCTTCACCGTTCCGCGAGACCGAAGGCATGAAGGACGGCTCCGACGCGGTCGCCGATTGGCCGTTGCTGAATGCGCTGCTGAACACCGCCAGCGGGGCGTCGTGGGTCTCGATCCACAATGGCGGCGGCGTGGGCATCGGCTACTCGCAGCACGCCGGGCAGGTGACCGTCGCCGACGGCACCGACGCCATGGCCAGGCGCATCGAGCGGGTGCTGACCAACGATCCCGGCATCGGCGTGGCCCGCCACGTGGACGCCGGCTACCGGGAGGCGGCGGAGTTCGCGGAGAAAACCGGAATCAAGATCCCAATGAAGAAGTAGAGGTCTCTTTCGTAGGCTTTCGGCAAAACAGTTTTCGGAGGGGCACGCCTTCAGGCGTGCCAATCAGAGCATTCGAAACCGACCGGCTTCAGCCGTTGAGGCACCTCGATGATTCCGCAGCGAGTACACAACTTCGGTACTTACTTTGTCAGCACGCAAACGTGGCAGCGGCGGAATCTGTTCAGGACCGATGAATTGGCGCAGCTTCTGATCGATACTGTCGTGGGCTATCGCGATCGAGGCAGATTCCTTCTGCACGAGTTTGTCATCATGCCCAACCATCTGCATCTCCTGATCACCCCATCCGGCATTACTCTCGAACGTGCGATGCAATTCATCAAGGGTGGATACTCACACGTTGTTACGGAGACAGGGCGGAAGAGCCTGGAGGTATGGCAAAAGGGATTCGCTGACCACCGCATTCGCGACGCCGAAGATTATGAACGCCATCGCGGGTACATTCACGACAATCCAGTCCAGGCAGGCCTGTGCACCAACAGAACGGAATACCGATGGAGTTCGGCCAGCGGAACTTGGACATTGGATGACGTCCCTCAGCGGCTAAAGCCAACCGAAAGTTTTGTGGGGGAACGGCATGGCTAAAGCCATACCCCTCCGAAAGAAGTCTATACATTCCAGCAAGCCTATCCTGCTGGTCAACATCGTCCAGTTGCTAACGCTTCGCGGCCCAAACGGTCCGCGGCGGGGCCATGAGTTGAACGACGTCGGCGTGGTCGGCGACGGAGCGCTGCTGTGCGCCGGGGGCAAGGTCGTGTCGGCGGGTACGACCAGAGACGCGCTGCGCGATCCCTGGGTCAGGAAGAACAGGAAGAAGATCGCGGAGATCGACTGCTCGGGCAAGGTCGTCGTGCCGGGGTTCGTGGATTCGCACACTCACCTGGTCTTCGCCGGGCCGCGGCTGGTGGACTTCGAGAAACGCATCGCCGGAGCGACCTACGAGGAGATTGCCGAGGCCGGCGGCGGCATCCGCTCCAGCGTGGCCGGGGTGCGCAAGGCGTCGGCAAGAGAGCTGGCGGCGAGGGCCTTAGCGGCGCTGAACGAGATGTCGGCGCAGGGTACGACCACGGTCGAAGCCAAGTCCGGTTATGGCCTGAGCGCCGACGCCGAGATCAAGACCTTGGAAGCTGTCCGCGAGGCGGCACTGCAGTGGCCGGGGACTCTGGTGCCGACGCTGCTGGGCGCGCACGTTGTTCCTCAAGAATTCAAAGCCAAGCCCGACAAATACGTGCGTGAAGTCGCCGAGAAGATGATCCCGCTAGTGGCGAAGAGGAAGCTGGCGGAGTTTGTTGACGTCTTCTGCGACCGTGGCGCTTTCTCAGTCGAAGATTCGGAGCGCATCTTCGAGGCGGCCCGGAAGCATGGGCTGGGCGTACGGGCGCACATGTGCCAACTCACCCAGTCGGAGGTCTGGCCGCTGCTGCGCTTCAAGCTCGCGTCGCTCGACCACATGGATTGCGTCGGTGACGAAGACATCCCGCAATTGGCCAAGCGTGAGACCCTGGTTACCCTCCTGCCGGGCGCGAATCACTTCCTTGGCCTGGGACAGTACCCGGACGCACGCCGCCTGATCGACGCGGGGGTGCCGGTGGCCCTGGCCACCGACTACAACCCCGGGACCTCGCCGACCACCAGCATGCCCTTCGTCATGTCCCTGGCCTGCACCCAGATGCGAATGACCCCCGCAGAAGCCATCGCAGCCGCTACAATCAATGGAGCGCATGCGCTGCGCCGGGGGGACCGGAAGGGCTCCCTGGAGCCAGGGAAGGATGCGGATCTGGCGATCTTCGATGTGGGGGACTACCGCGAAATCCCATATTGGGTCGCGGCCAACCGCTGTGTGGGGACGGTCATGAACGGCGTCCTGTGCCGCTAACCAATGGCAGTGGGGTAAGTCTAAGAGCCTAAGCACGGGTGCGCCGGGTGGAACTTTCCGCGCCTGTGCCTCGTACTGATTGCCATCCTTGTGAGGGAGAACCCTGATATGAAGCGAATCGCGATCTGGGGCCTGCTGATCGTTGCTGCGGTCAGTGCGGTCGCCCAGCGTCTGCCCGACCATGTCGTTCCCACCCACTACAACCTGACCTTCGAGCCGGACTTGGTGAAGGCGAAGTTCGCGGGCGCGGGGCGGATCGACATCCAGGTCCTGAAGCCGACCAAGACCATCGTGCTGAACGCCGTGGACATCACCTTCGACATGGCCGTGGTGACCAGCGGTGGCAAGAGCCAGGATGCGGCCGTGTCGCTGCAACCCGAGAAGGAGATGGCGACACTCACTCTCGCTGACGAGGTCCCGGCCGGCCCCGCGCGCATCGACATCAAGTTCCAGGGCACGCTGAACGATCAGCTGCGCGGTTTTTACCTGAGCAAGTCGGAGAAGCGGAATTACGCGGTCACCCAGATGGAGCCCACGGATGCGCGGCGGGCGTTCCCCTCATTCGACGAGCCCGCGATGAAGGCCAGCTTCGACATCCGGCTCATCATCGACAAAGATGACACAGCTATCTCCAATGGCAAGATCATCAAGGACGAGCCCGGTCCCGGGGACGGCAAGCACACCCTGACGTTCTCCACCACCCCGAAGATGTCCACCTACCTGGTGGCCATGGCGGTGGGCGATTTCACCTGCATCGAGGGCAAGGCCGACGACATCCCCATCCGCGTATGCGACATCCCCGGCCGCGAGAAGCTCCTGACCTATGCCTTGAAGGCGGCCGAGGAGAACCTGAAGTACTTCAACCGCTATTACGCGATCAAGTATCCCTACGGGAAGCTGGACATCATCGCTTTCCCCGATTTCTCAGCGGGCGCGATGGAGAACACGGCGGCCATCACCTACCGCGAGGTGCTGCTGGCCATCGACCCGGAACGCTCCTCGGTCCGCACCCATAAAGTCGTGGCCGACGTGCTTTCTCACGAGATGGCGCACCAGTGGTTCGGCGACCTGGTGACCGCGCAATGGTGGGACGACATCTGGCTGAATGAAGGCTTTGCCAGCTGGATGAGCCCCAAGCCGCTGCAGAGTTGGAGCCCGCAATGGCACATGGAGATGGACGAGGTGGCCGACAACGCCCAGGCCATGTCCACCGACTCGCTGCGCTACACCCGCGCCATCCGCCATCCCGCGAACAACACCGCCGAGATCACGCAGCAGTTCGACTCCATCGCCTACCAGAAGGGCGCCGCCGTGCTGCGCATGATCGAGTCCTACGTGGGCGAGCAGGCATTCCGTGACGGCGTGAACGAATACCTGAAAGAGCACGCCTACGGCAACGCCACGTCGGAGGACTTCTGGAACGCGCAGACGCGTGTCTCCAAGAAGCCGGTGGACAAGATCATGCACAGCTTTGTCACCCAGCCCGGCGTGCCGGTGGTGAAAGTGGCGACGAAGTGCGAGGCCGGCAATACGAAGGTCACCTTGACACAAGAGCGGTTTGCCTACGACCCGGCGGTTACCCAGGCGTCGAAGGATGCCTTGTGGCAGATCCCCGTGTGTCTGCGGGCGCCGGGTGGCGCACCCGTCTGCGAGGTCATGAGCCAGAAGCAACAGACCCGCACTCTGAAAGGCTGCGCGCCCTACGTGTACGGCAACGCCGATGGGCAAGGCTATTACCGCTCCGGATACGACAGCGCGACCCTGCGGCGCATCGCGGAAACCGCGCTGAAGGACCTGAAACCGACCGAGCGCGCGCAGCTGGTCAACGACGCCTGGGCCCTGGTGCGGTCCGGCAACAGCAACGTGGATGACTTCCTGGCGATGGCCGACGGCATGCAGGGCGAACGCGAGTTCGGCGTCCTGCAGCTGCTGGATCGCGACCTAGAGTTCATCTCCGACTACCTGGTGACCGCGGCGGACCGCCCGCAATACGAAGCGTGGGTGCGCAGCCTGCTGCATCCGATCGCCGAGGGGGTGGGCTACCACACTGCGCCGAACGATGATGACAACACCAAACAGCTTCGAGCTTCCGTGCTTCATGCTCTTGGCTACGCTGGCAATGACGCCACGGTCGTCAAGGTGGCGCAGGAGATGACCTCCCAGGCGCTGGCGGGAGACGAGAGCGATCCGTCGTTGTTCGGCGGCATGGTCCACATCGCTGCCAAGCACGGGGACGCGGCCCTCTACGACAAGGTCCTCGCCAGGCTCAAGGACCCGAAGTTGCCGCCCCAGGAGTTCTACACGTGGCAGTTCGCCCTGGGCGCGTTCAGTGATCCCGCGCTCCTGAAGCGCACCCTGGAGATGGTGAAGACCCCGGCGGTCCGCAATCAGGATGCCCCCCAGGTGATCGGAGAGGTCTGGGACAATCCGGCGGGCGTGCGCCTGGGCTGGGAGTTCTTCAAGGCCAATTGGCCGGAACTGAAGACCAAGATGGCCACCTACAGCTACGGCCAGATGGCGGCGGGGACGGGCAGTTTCTGCGAGGCGGGCCTGCGGGACGAAGTGCAGCAGTTCTTCTCGCGCGAGGCGCCCCAGGGCAAGCGCAGCCTCGATCGCGCCCTGGAGCGCATCGACAACTGCATCCGCCTCCGGCAGCAGCAGGAGCCACGCCTCTCGGCCTTCCTGAAGAACCGGAAGGGGACGCACTCCGCCGGCGCGCAGTAGCTTGAAGTCCTGATCCGCGGCCGTCGGCACATGCGGACGGCCGCTTTCTTCTGTCCTAACCCGCCTCTCGCAGCTTGGCCGATTCCCGGATGCGCTGCCACAGCTCCTGGCGCCCGTCGCCGGTGCGGGCGGAGTAAGGGAGGATGGCGTCGGTCTGGAATGCCTTTTCCAGGGCACGCCTCGAATTCGCGCGCTGGTTCCCCGAAAGCTTGTCCGCCTTGGTGGCCACCACCACGAAAGGACGCTGCTTCGCCTGCAGCCATTCCATCAATTGCAGATCGCTGGCTTGAGGGGGCACGTTCAGGTCTACCAGCGCCAGACACAAGGACAGCGGCGCCCGGTCGAGCAGGTAAGGCTCGATGAATTGGGGCCATTCGGCCGAGAGCTCGCGCGGCACCTTGGCATATCCGTATCCCGGCAGGTCGGCAAAGACGAACCACGGCCGCGGGTTGCCGGGGTGGCGGATCTCGTAGAAATTGATGGTGCGCGTGCGTCCGGGTGTGGAGCTGGTGCGCGCCACCCTGCTCCCGAGCAGGGAATTGATCACACTGGACTTGCCCACGTTGGAGCGGCCCAGGAAGGCAATCTCCGGCGGTCCCGGCGCGGGAAACTGTTCCGCCGAGGTCGCGGAGAGCAGGAAGCGGGTGAGTACCTTCATGTCCACCAAGATTCTAGCCGCTCGCTATATGCCCGCAGGGGAAGCGCGCTGTTTAGCCGATGAGCCAGCAAGCAACCAAGTCGCGCCCGACTGGCGCAGCTACAGTCGCGCAGCCGTGCGCGCGTGGTTGAGCGCCGCGGCCAGTGCCTGTCCGGTGTAGGACTTCTTGCAACGCGCGATCTGCTCGGGAGTGCCCTGCGCCACCACGCGGCCCCCTTCGTCGCCGCCTTCCGGGCCCAGGTCGATGATCCAGTCGGCGCTGCGGATGACGTCCATGTTGTGCTCGATGATGACGATGGTGTTGCCCAGGTCGGTGAGCCGGTGCAGCACGTCGAGCAGCTTCTTGACGTCGTCGAAGTGCAGGCCGGTGGTCGGCTCATCGAGCAGGTAGAGGGTGCGCCCGGTCTGCCGCTTCGAGAGCTCGCGCGCCAGCTTGATGCGTTGCGCCTCGCCCCCGGAGAGCGTGACCGCCGATTGCCCCAGGTGGATATACCCCAGCCCCACGTCCACCAGCGTCTGCAGCTTCTGCCGCACCTGCGGGATGTTCTCCAGCGCAGGCAGGGCGTCGGCCACCGAGGTCTCCAGCAGGTCGGCGATGGAGAATTCCTTGAACTTCACCGCCAGGGTCTCGTGGTTGTAGCGCTTGCCGCCGCAGATGTCACACTGCACGTAGACGTCGGGCAGGAAGTTCATCTCGATGCGCTTCTGCCCCTCGCCCTGGCAGGCTTCGCAGCGACCGCCGGGGACGTTGAACGAGAACCGCCCCGCCTTGTAGCCGCGCTCGCGCGATTCCGGCAGCATGGCGAACAGGTCGCGGATCTGAGTGAAGACGCCGGTGTAGGTCGCCGGATTCGAGCGTGGCGTCCTTCCGATCGGCGACTGGTCGATGCGGATGACCTTGTCGACATTCTCCGCCCCGGAGATCCCCTTGTGCGTGCCCGGCTCCTCGCGCGAGCGATAGAGCTGCTTGGCCAGCGCGCGGTACAGGATGTCGTTCACCAGAGTGGATTTCCCGCTGCCCGAGACTCCGGTGACCACGGTCATGACGCCCAGCGGGAAAGTGACATCGAGATTCTTCAGGTTGTTCTCGCGCGCCCCCAGCACGCCGATGGCGTGCCCGTTGGTCTTGCGCCGCTCCGGCCTTAACTCGATCGAGAGCTCACCGGAGATGTACTTCCCGGTGAGCGACTCCGGCGCCTTGACGATCTCCGACGGCTTGCCGCAAGCGACCACCGCGCCCCCATGCCGGCCGGCCCCGGGGCCGAGGTCGATCACGTAATCGGCGCGGCGGATGGTCTCTTCGTCGTGCTCGACCACCAGCACCGTATTGCCCAAGTCACGCAGTTCTTCCAGCGCGGTGAGCAGCCGGCCGTTGTCACGGTGGTGCAGTCCGATCGACGGCTCGTCGAGCACGTACAGCACCCCGCGCAGGCGCGATCCGATCTGCGTGGCCAGCCGGATGCGCTGTCCTTCGCCGCCGGAAAGCGTGGCCGCGGAGCGGTCGAGCGAGATGTAGCCCAGTCCCACTGCGTTCAGGAACTGCAACCGCTCGGCGATTTCGCGCAGCACCCGGCCCGCGATCTGCTCCTCGCGCTCGCTGAGCTTGATGCTGGCCACCGCCTTGATGGCCTTCTCCACCGCCAGCGCCGTGAAATCGGAGATGGAGAGCTGCTTCACCCGTACCGCGAGGCTTTCCGGGCGCAGCCGTTTACCCTGACAGGCCGGGCATTGTGTCGCCGACATGTAGTTGAGCAGCCACTCGCGGTAGCTCTCCGACGACGCCTCTTCCAGGTTCTGCTTGAGGAATGCGACTACGCCATGGAAGCCCACCTTCCTCGCCTGGTTCTTCTCCGGGCCGTAGAGGAGCAGGGTCTGCACGTCTTCCGGCAGCTTCTCGAACGGGGTGCTGAGATCGAAGCCGTAAGCTTGGGCCGCCAGCGCCAGCAGGCGTTGCAGGTAGGTGGAGCCGGAGCCCGGCCCCAGCCCTCCGTCGAGCAACGGCTTGGACCAGTCCACGATGATCTTCGCCGGGTCGAAATCGTACTTGCTGCCCAGGCCATGACACTCCGGGCAGGCGCCGTAGACGCTGTTGAAGGAGAATGAGCGCGGCTCCAGCGTGGGCACGTCGATGCCGCAATCCGGGCATGCCAGCCGCGACGAGAACAGGCGCTCCTCGCCATCCACCACCGCCACCAGCACCAGCCCGCCGGCCAGCTTCATGGCGATGGCCACGGAATTCTCCAGGCGTTTCTCGATCCCCGGCTTCACCAGCAGGCGGTCGACCACCACCTCGATAGTGTGGTTCTTGCGCTTGTCGAGGCGGATCTCCTCTTCCAGGCTGCGCAGTTCGCCGTCGATGCGGGCGCGCACGAAGCCGTGCTGCGCCAGCTTCTCCAGTTCCTTGGTGAACTCGCCCTTGCGGCCCCGGATGATGGGCGCCAGGATCATCACCCGGTCCTCGGCCTTCAGCTCCATTACCCGCTGCACGATCTGTTCGGCCGACTGGCGGGTGATCTCCCGTCCGCAGCGCGGGCAGTGGGGCACTCCCACGTTGGCGTAGAGCAGCCGCAGGTAGTCGTAGATCTCAGTGATGGTCCCCACGGTGGAACGGGGCGAGCGCGAGGTCGTCTTCTGCTCGATGGAGATGGAGGGCGAGAGGCCGTCGATCGAGTCCACCTCCGGCCGCTCCATCTGGTCCAGGAACTGGCGGGCGTAAGCGGAGAGCGTCTCCACGTAACGCCGCTGGCCCTCGGCATAAATGGTGTCGAAGGCGAGCGACGACTTGCCCGAGCCCGAGAGCCCAGTGATGACCGTCAGGGTATTCCGCGGGATCTCGACGGATATGTTCTTGAGGTTGTGCTGGCGCGCGCCCCGGACCGTGATCTTGTCAATGGCCATGTACTGAAAAGCGAGCCCCACTCACCTGAGAGCTTCCGCAAGGGAGGAACACAGCTTTACTCCGTATCTTAGTGGTCACTAGCGGGAGCCGTCAACGCGGGTAAAGTCGAGATTCGCACACGATGATCGAGCATTGCTGCGAGATGTTGCGGGATGCGGTGGATGGCGACGCCATCCTCAACCAGCCCAAGCAGGAGATGCGCGGGCGCATCCTCAACGAGATCGATTCCGATTACGCGGTTCGCTCGCCGGAGGACCGGCCGAACCTGTATTGCATCAACTTCTGCCCGTTCTGCGGGCGCGCCGTGTCGCGAACTATATGGAACGCCGAGAAGAAGAAGTGAGGGATCCTTCGCTTCGCTCAGGATTTCGGCAGCGGGCTCCCACTCGCGCTGTGCGCTCGTTCACGCCCGCTAAGCGCCTCAACTTCTGCCCGTTCTGCGGGCGCGCCGTGTCGCGAACTATATGGAACGCCGAGAAGAAGAAGAAGTAGCTGGTAGCTGGTAGTTAGTAGCTAGGCGAAACGCCGCCGGCCCCCAAACTACCAGCTACCGGCTACTAGCTACCGCAGTACACGTCCTTCGGTGACGTTTACGACAAGGGCGAAATGAAAGATTGTTAGGGTTGCCGGCTGGCATCCAGGGCCCGGCACCAGGCATCAGACAAGGCGGACGACGTGCACACATTACTGGTCTCGACCACCATCTTCTTCACCAGCGTTTCAGCCGTCGGCATC
>DATKKJ010000195.1 GCA_035543055.1 Terriglobales bacterium
CGACGCCGACATCGACCGCCTCATCGCCGAAATGCAGACCGCACGCAAGTCCAAGGACTTCCCCCGTGCCGACGCCATCCGCAAGCAGCTCAACGAGCAAGGCATCGTCGTCGAGATCACCAAGGACGGCGCCCGCTGGAAAAGAAAGTGACGCCGTTTTGCGGGCGTCCGAGCCCGCAGGCGTCATCCTGAGCGAAGCGAAGGATCTTATTATTTCTTCCCGTGCAGCTTGATTGAGGCGACTGCCTCCGCCGCTTCTTTGGCCCCGCCGCAGCAGGTCACTTCCTGCGGCATTAGCGCCTGCGCCAGCTTCGCGCCCCACGCCACTTCCTTCACCTGGAGCTCGCTCAGCCCCGCCTGCAGCGCGTAGCGGATGTAATCGCCCATCAGGCTGGCGCCGCTGATGCATCCAGTGTAGGCGGCCACGTCGCGCGCGATCTCGTCGGGCAGCGTCTTCAGCAGCACGATATCGCTGACCGCCATGCGCCCGCCCGGCTTCAGCACCCGCGCGATCTCCCGGAACACCGCCGGCTTGTCCGGGCTGAGGTTGATGACGCAGTTGCTGATCACGTAATCCACCGACCCGTCCTCGACCGGCAGCTTCTCGATGAACCCTTTGCGGAACTCGACGTTGGTGGCGCCCAGCTTCTCGGCGTTGGCGCGCGCCCGGGCCAGCATGTCGTCGGTCATGTCCACCCCGATCACCCGGCCGGTCGGCCCCACGATGCGCCACGCCAGGAAGGCATCGAATCCGGCGCCCGAGCCCAGGTCGAGCACCGTCATGCCCGGCTGCACCTCGCTCATGGCCAGCGGATTCCCGCATCCCAGGCCCAGGTTCGCGCCTTCGCCCAGGGCCACCTCCTCCGGGCTGTAGCCGATGGCGATGGCGGTGTTGGCGGTCCCGCAGCCGCAGCCCGACTGCTCGCCGCGCGCGATGGAGCCGTACCTCTGCTGCACTGCGTCAATGATGGCGTTCTTGTCCATACCATTCCTTTCGCTTATTCGAACTGAGGTTTGCGTTCCGCTCCTGTCTGCGCTGCCGCGAAACCGCAGCCGCCGCCGCGCTCGATGCAGCAGTTCAGCATGTGTAGTGCATCGAGCAGTTTGTTGCGTGATGCTGCCGGGATGGCGTCCACGATGGCGGTGGTGCGCTCCCCCATCAGGCGGTCGATGCGCTGCCGCACCTTCCGGCCTTCAGCCGTGATCTCCACCCGGGCCGCGCGTCCGTCTTTCTGCGCGCCCCGCACCCGCCGCACCAGCCCCAGCTTCTCCAGCCGCTCCAGCACCCGGGTCATGGCGCTGGGGCTGATCCCCGCCGCCTGCGCCAGGTCGGACAGCCGTGCCCCTTCTTGCTGCACCAATGTCCGCAGGATGGAACACTGCCGCGACGTCAGTCCTTCACAGCAGATCTCGTCCGGCCCCACCTGCCCCAGCAGCCGGGCCAGCCGCTCCAGCTCCCGGTACCAGCCGGCAATGTCGGTCGTCCGCGCCATGCAGGAAATCCTAATCCAATATATTTGCATGAGTCAATCAAATTATATTTCCCCCTCGGGGCAGCCGGCGGTTTTCGTGGATTTGTGATTTGCGATGGGTGATTTGTGATGAGTTGTGCGGGTCAATCGCCAATCACAAATCACAAATCGCCAATCCCGCTAGTCCGCCCCCGCTTCGCACGCCGGGAGTTCCGGCCCACGCATCGGGGCGCCTTCCCGCACCCGCACCTTGGCGCTGGTCACCAGCGCCACCGCCGCGATGATCACCACCGACCCGGCCACGATGAACCCGTCGATCTTCTCGTGCAGGACCAGCCAGCCCAGGAACACCGCCACCACCGGGTTCACGTAGGCATAGGTCGCCACCTTGCCCGTCGGGACGTGGTCGAGCAGCCAGATGTAGGCCGTGTACCCGACCAGCGAGCCAAAGATCACGAGGTACGTGATGGCCCCCAGGCCGCTCGCCGTCCAGTGCGACTTGGGGATGTCGCCCAGGGCCAGCGCGATCAGGAAGTTCACCACCCCGGCGATCAGCATCTCCCAGCCGGTCGCGGCATACACCCCGACACTCACCGACCAGCGCCGCGACAGGGTGGAACCGAACGCCCACACTCCCGACGTCCCCACCAGCAGCAGCCCGGCCAGCAGTTGCATCTTGCCCAGGCCGGCGCGCGCCGCCGTCAGCTTCGGCCAGAGCAGGATTACCAGTCCGACGATGCCCAGCCCGATCCCCGCCAGCCCGCGCCGCGACAGGTGGTCGCCCTTCATCAGCCAGGTGTCGATCACCAGGAACCACAGCGGCACGATGGCGATGATGAGCGCCGCCAGTCCGCTCGGCACGTACAGCTCCGCCCAGCCCAGCAGCACGTTGGCCACGCTCAGCAGCAGGATGCCCACCACGCTCAGCTTCACCAAGTCGGGGCCGGTGATGCTGATCTTCTTCCCCTGCGCCGCGCACACCGCCAGCATGATCAGCCCCGCCACCGTGAACCGCAGCATGCCCATGACGTACGGCGGAAACGATTCCACGGCGATGCGGATGCCCAGATAGGTCGAGCCCCAGAACAGGTACACCAGCCCGAAGGCCAGGGCGACACGGAACCGGTGCTGTTTTTGCTCCGCGGTCATGCGTTTTCCTAGGCTATCAGACGAGGCCCGCGGCTCCGCTGATGCGAAAAAGTTGACCGCAGCAGGCATCTGCTGAGTACTGGGTACTAGGTACTGGGTACTTCTTCCGGGGGTTCCGCGCCCGCCGCTACTTGGCTATAATTGACCCAGGAGTTGGCGTATGAGTTTTGACCGTTTCCACTGCCCCTCCACCGCCCGCCCCAACCTCTTCGCGGGTGACTAAACACTCCTCTCTTCACGAAAAGCCCTTCGTAGAGACGCCACTTGTGGCATCTCCACAGCTTGCATCGAGACGCCGTGAACGGCGTCTCCACCGAAGATCAGAAGAGAGGACCCCATGGCTACCATGACCCATACCGCAGGACCGAAGCTCATCACCAAGCTGCCTGGGCCCAACGCCCAGCGCGTGCTCAAGGGCGACGAGAAGTGGATCTCGCCCTCCTACACCCGTTCCTACCCGCTGGTCGCCCGTCGCGGCCGCGGCATCGTCATCGAGGACGTGGACGGCAACGAGTTCTTCGACATGTCCGCCGGCATCGCCGTGACCTCCACCGGCCACTGCCACCCGGAGATCGTGGCCGCCGTCCAGAAGCAGGCTGCCGAGCTCATCCACATGTCCGGCACCGACTTCTACTACGAGAGCATGATCACCCTGGCGGAGCGCCTCTCCAAGGTCGCGCCCATGAAAGGGCCGCACCGGATCTACTACGGCAACTCGGGGACCGAAGCCATCGAGGCCGCGCTCAAGCTGGCCCGCTACCACACCAAGCGCCAGCACTTCATCGCCTTCTACGGCGCCTTCCATGGACGCACCATGGGCGCGCTTTCGCTCACCGCCTCCAAGCCGCAGCAGCGCCGCCGCTTCGCCCCGCTGGTGCCCGGCGTGACCCACATTCCCTACCCCAATCTCTATCGCCGTCCCGCCGGGACCGACGCCAGCGACTACGCCGCCGGCTGCGCCCGCTTCCTCGAAGACAAGGTCTTCAAGACCACCGTCCCGCCGGAAGAAGTCGCCGCCGTCTTCGTCGAGCCCTTCCAAGGCGAGGGCGGGTACTTGCCCGCGCCTCCGGCCTTCATGCAGGAGCTGCGCCGCATCTGCGACGTCCACGGCATCCTGCTGGTCTGCGACGAAGTGCAGTCCGGCTGCGGACGCACCGGCAAATGGTGGGCGGTGGAGCACACCGGGGTCGAGCCCGACATGGTCACCATCGCCAAGGGCATCGCCAGCGGCATGCCCCTTGGCGTCCTGCTCACCCGCGCCGAGCTCATGGACTGGGTGCCCGGCTCGCACGCCTCCACCTTCGGCGGCAACCCGGTCTGCATCGCCGCCGCCCTGGCCACCATGGACGTGCTCGAGCGCGAGGCCATCAAGAACTCCGCGGCTGTCGGCAAGCACGTGATGCAGCGCATCCAGGGCTGGCCCAAGAAGCACCGCATCGTCGGCGACGTCCGCGGGCTGGGCCTGATGATCGGCATTGAGATCGTCAAGGACCAGGCATCCAAGGGCATCGACAAGGACACCCGCGACCGCATCGTCGAGCTGGCCTTCGAGCGCGGCGTGCTGTTCCTGGGCGCGGGCGAGAACACTATCCGCATGTCGCCACCGCTCATCGTCACCGCCGAGCAGGCCGACATCGCCCTCGACGTCCTCGAGGAGTGCATCACCCTGGCCGAGAGCGGCAAGGCCAAGTCATAGGAAAACATGGGCGCGGGTCAAAGACCCGCGCCCATATCGGCATCCGCTTAACACCGTTTCAATCCGTGGCCGCTCCCTGCGCTGGCGGTGTGCGCGCGAATTGCGCCAGCCGCAGGCGCACCGCGGTCGCTCCCCCGATCTCGACTACGCTTGCCGCCTCGAACTCGACTACTCGTTCGGCGCCTGGGAAATCGCGGCGCGCTTCCGGCTCCCACAGGACGCTTGCGCGCCCCGTCAGCTGCAGGCTTGCCCCGGTTTCGAAATCCACGAACAGCAACCCGGCGCGCGGCTCGACGGCGATGTTCCCCAGCGAATTGAACATTTTGTTCCCTGGGTAATCGGGGAATCGCAGGTGATTCGCGTCCGGGACGCGAACGAAGCCGGGCGCTCCGCCGCGATGCGAGGCGTCGGCCCCGGCCTCGGGGTGCCGGGTGGCGAGGAAGAAAGTGGCCGCGCCCGCGATCCATTCCCGCTGCGCGTCGCTGAGTGATGAGCCGGACAAGACCGAGCGGCCCGCCCCCGGCTGGTCGGGCTCAGCCTCGCGGACATGGATGTACTGTGGGCAGTTGCCGTACACCTCCCGCGGATGAAGGCTGAAGCCGGAGTCCACCGCTGCGACCGTCCCGTTCACCCGCATGCGCCGGCGCGTGGCCAGGTCGATGATCAGCACGCCGGCTTGCGCCCCGGGGCCCAGGTTCTCGCGGCCGGGGTCGCCCTCGACCGGCAGGCGCTCGGAGCGCAGCAGATCGTCAGCGGCCTGCAGGAATCCCGCCGGCCCGGACAGCAGCGATGCCCAGACCTGTCCTTGAGGATCCGCGGTGCTCAGCACCGCGATCCTCTGCTCGCGGGCGAAGGCCTGGGCCGCAGGCGGAATGAACGGGCGGACGATCTTGCCCACTTCGCAAGCCTGCGGCGTGACCCCCGCTTGCGACTGCACCGCAAGCTCCCCTTCGTGGTAGATGCGCGCCATGGATGCCTCAGAAGAACCCGCACGCCGGGCCGTCTAACTCGGGAAATGGAAGTGCACGTCTTCCCTTGACGCGACCGATACCCCGTCCACCTTGGCGGGAATGTAGCGCCACTGCCGTAGGGTCTCGACGATGACTTGCTCCAGTCCGAAGCCCACCGTCTGCAACACCCGCGTCCCAATGACGTTTCCCTTGTCGTCGATGGTGACTTCGACGATCACGTCGCCGCGGATCCATTCCGGCAGCCTGGAGCGCGCGATCGGCGGGTCCGGGGCCACGACGGAGATCGCCGCCCGCACGTCGTGGTTCAAGGCAAAACCGTCGCTCAGTGAGCCCAGGATGTATCCCGGCATGCCCGGCAGCAGATGCTGGTTGTCCGTGGTGGCGGCCTGAACGGCCCGCTCCGGGGCTTTGCCCTTATGCTTTTTCTGTTTCTGTGGAGTTGTAAGGCGCTTGATCTCTTCCTGGTCAGTGGCTTTCGGCGCGCGCAGCGAGCTCACGCCCGGCGTCGCCAGCGCCATCACGTTGCCGCGCCCGCCGTTGCCGCGCAGGGATGGGGACGCTTTGATGAATTGCGGGCTGGGGCGCCACACCAGGGCTCCGATCGCCATGATGTGGATGACGATGGACGCCAACTGCGGCCACCGCGACGCCTTTTTCGCTTCCGGAACCCCCAGCAGCATGCCCTATCTTAGACGCGCCTCCCCGTCCGCCGGATAGTGTTTATGAAGACGCGTACATCGCGATCACCCGCTCGATGGCCCGTCGGCACACCGCGCAGAACCTCTCATACCTCGTGAACATGATGCAATTCTCCTGGGGGCGGAAGTAGCCCTTGGCCTCGTAGTTGGCGCCCTCGAAAGCGCCGACCTTGCCGGCGTACTGGTCAGTCGAGAGCATGTCGTCTTCTTTCTTGCGCTCCTCGTGGAAGAGCGCGGTCATCTCCGATTCCGGGCGGTTCTGGGCGCGGAGTTGGCGGCGGCGCTGCTGCACCTCGCGCTGCATCGCCTCGAATTGCTCCTTCTTCCACGGCGTGGGCAGCGGCGTGCCGGACTCGACCAGGTCCTTCCATTTGAGCTTGCTGGGATCGAGCAGGGCGCTCACGTTGGGCTCCCAGGGCTCGATCTTCACCGCCGGCGGCAGGTAGGCGACGTCGCTGGTGTAGTACTCGTCGGCCAGGGCGGCGAAGTGGTGCCCGAACTCGTGCACGAACACGTAGGGCGAATTGGGATTGTCGGCGGCCACCGTGCTGTACAGGTTGAAGATGCCGCCGCCGCCGTAGGGCTTGTCGTTCATCAGCACCTCGATGAACTCGTAAGGCGCGAACTGGGCCACGTCGCGCAGGGCCCGGTTGTCGAAGACCAGGGCGTAGCGCTCGGTGCCGAAGGCGTCGTAGCTGGCCCCGATGGGCGAGCGCTTGTAGATCCCGCTGGATGGCCGGGAGACGCCGGACTCGGCCGCCGCCGGACACAGCCCCCAGACGTTGAAGTCGCGCTGGTGTTCCTTGAAGGGCGAGGTGGCGAACAGGATGGCCATCAGGCGGCGCGCGTCCTTCTCGAACTTGGGCAGCTCGGCGGCGGTGTAGCCGTCGCCCAGGATGAGGAAGTCCACTTTGCTCGCGGGGTCGCCGGATTTCTGCAACTCGATCAGCTTGCCCGGCGGCTTGGGTCGCGAGCGGTCCACGAACTTGTCCTTGGGATCGACCTCGATGCTCCACACTTCGCGGAAGGCGTTCTGCTTGTCGCGCTCCTTGAGCACGATCTGCACCGGCGCCTCGGGCGCGGGAAAGCGCAGCGATTCGGAGAAAGTGCGGTTGATCTTCGTCGCCTCGCCCGTGGTCTCCCACTCGCCATAGATGGAGGCGAAACCGCGTGAATACAGGACGCGCCCGCTGGCCCGGTCACGCACCTCGAAGAAGTACTTGCCCAGGTTGGAGTCGTCGATGGTCTTCTTCAGGTCGCCCGGCCAGGACAGCGGCTCCAGCACCACGCGGTCGAGCGAGAACATCTCCTGGGTGGCATTGCCGGAATGGTAGTAGTCCAGGCGCATGGTGCGCGGCTGCGCCCAAGCCACAGAACAGAGCAGTACGAGAGCGACAACGATTCGGCGGGTCATGGGAGGGATTGTAGCCCATGGCCGCACGCTGATTTGTTCCGCCCGCAGCGTGAGCTCGCTACTGCAGGGACGTCCAACTCCGGCATTCCACCGCGGTCACAGGCGCGGTCAGCGGCGGGCCAGCCTTGAAGTGGACGATACCGTTGGATGTCGAGCAAAAGTTCCTGCTCCCCGAGCTGGGGGAGAGCGGCGTCGCCACGATCACGTAATCGCCACAATGCTGCTGGCGGCAAGCCGCCGTGATGGTGAATCGGTAGCCCTCCCTGGTGCACCACATGTCGGCACAGCCCAGGGTCGCATCCAGCAGGCTGGCGTGCGCGGCCGACGTTGTGCTGGGCGAACGAGGGTTGGGCCCCAGCATCTCCAGTGAGGGCGCGAACCCCTTCTCCGGGTAGTAGGACTGATAGACGACCTGGGCGGTGCTGACGGAGCGGATGGCGGCGACCGCCGAGGCTTCATTGGCGGCAGTGCGCGAGCGCAGCAGGTTAGGAATGGCGATTGCGGCTGCGACCAATACCACCGCGGCATCCGCGGTGACGCTCGTGCTGGCCTCGCGGATCGCCTTCTCCGAGCCGTAAAAACACAGGACATTCGGCGGGGCCTGGCCGGCGGATTGGGCGACCGACGCCGCCAATCCCGGCGCCATGCGTTGCAATTGCAGAGCTGCCATCGCGATCGGGTCCTGATACAGCAAACCCGACGCCCCCGCTGGCTGACCTGGCGGCAATGCTTCCAGAAATTTCTTGGACTTCGCCAGCGATCTCCCGTTGCGATGCAGCCGGGCCGCCTCAGCCGCCATCGCCGGACTGGAAGCGACGATCAGATATCCGTCCACCAGCGCATAGCCGATCCGTGTGGGCTGCTTGCCCGAAGGAACCGGCAGCGCGTAGTACACCACGCCGTCTTCCCGCCATTGCTCCGGGATCATGTTCATGGACATCAGCATCGTGTTCAACGCACCCTGGAACCGGGCGGGGTCGTTGACCCGCAGGATCGCTTTCCACACCGGCTCCGGCGGAGCGACGCTGTCCAGCTCCAGCGTGATCTCCCCCGCCAGCGGACGGAGCAGGTCATCCTGCAGGCTGATGTGCACGGCCTGCTCCCATTGTGCGAGCTTGGCGTACGTAGGATTGGGAGGCGGCGACAACTCTTTCACATCGTCGAAGATCTCGGCCGGATTCTTGAGCACCAGGGTGGCCGTCATGATCGCGCTGGGCGAGACGAAGTCCAGGCTGCCCAGCGGGGCCGGAGCGGCCAGCCAGGAGGCGATCCCGTGGCGCGGGGCGATGAAGCTCACTTCACCCTGGCTCGACGGCTGGCCCGCGACGCTCTTGTGCTCCCACACCGCATACTCCATGTCGGCGAACCCGCTGCGCTGGAAGGTCAGCAGGTCTTGCTTATTGGTGATCGGCACTTGCGCCACCATCTTCTGCAGATCGGCGGCAGCGAGCATCGAGGCCCCACCTCGATACGCCTGCAACACCCGTTTCCCGAACGCCGTCGAGGCGAACTCGCGGCTGCCCTGCTCCAGGCGCGCGTTGAAGCGCCGCAAGGTGGCCACATCGGCCGCGGCCGCTACCAGCTCCGGGCGCACCAGGACCAGCACGCTGTTCCCCGGCCCTGGGTCCCTTGCCGTGGCAAGCTCCGGCGGCTCCAGGATGCGGATGTCGGTCTTCGTGCCGGTGGCATATTCCTTCACCAGCTGCTCCAGGAACGGCTTCAGGCCTGGCTTACGGATCTCCACCACCAGCAAGCCGCCCGCCTGGCGCTCTTGCGTCGCCCCAGAGACCACGATCTCCTCTCCCAGGTATTGCGAGAGTTCGGCGAACTTCTCGAGTGCAGCTTCCAGCCTGGGTCCGCTGGTGGCCGTGTCCCCGCGCTGCCACCAATCGCGCAGCACCGCGCTCTGCTGCAGCTCGTCGTGGAATAGCCGCAGGGCCTGCCGCGTGACCTCGCCGTAATTGGGGAAGGCGGCGTATCCCGTCGTCCCTCCCGGTAACAACGGCAGGATCCGGCTCTCGCCACGCGCCGGTGGGAATTGCAGGTTGTGCTGCAGCTTCTCGAACAGCACGCCGAACTCCTCCAGCAGCCCCGGATACTTCTGCATCAACTCGGCCAGCATCGCTTCCGGCGTCTTGGCTTCCGGCTTCGGCTGGGGCGGCTTGGCTTGCTGCCTGGCCCGCGGCTTGGCTGGAGGTTGGGTTTGCCCCTTGGCCTGCGCGTTGCCGGCCGACGACGCGGCAAACATCAGGATGAAGCCGGCCGCGACCAGGATGAAGTATCGCCAGCATGACAGAAAGGTGCAGTTCGGCTGTTCCATCCGTCTCACTCCTCCGTGGAGTGCTTAGGATAGAACGCTCGTCCCGCTTGTACCACGAAACTTTAGTCGCCTTCCGCCACCACCGCGGCCGTCACCCGCCTGGCGCGAGTGTTGACCAGCAGCACTCCCGCGAGCGCCAGCGCCCCGCCCATCAGCGACAGCAGGTGTGGCACCTCGCCCAGCCAGATCCAGGCGATGAAGATGGTGAACACCGGCACCAGGTACAGGAAGCTGGCAGCGTTGGGGGCCGGCACCCGCGCCAGCACGTATCCCCACCCGATGTAGGCGATGGCCGCGGGAAACACCCCGATGTACACCACGGCAATGGTCGCGTTCAGGGGCGCGCGCGCCACCGTCTGCGCCAGCCCCCCGGCGAAGGGCAACAGGAACAGCGTCCCCGCCCACACCAGGTGGCAGGTGAACTCCGTCGCCGAGTAGCGCGCCACGTATCTCTTCTGCAGCAGCACCGAGATCCCCGTAGCCAAGGCGCACGACAGCACCAGCCACGCCCCGGCACTGAAGCGCAGCCCTCCGCCCTCGCCCAGCGCGATCAGCCCCACCCCGCAGAACGACAGGAAGATGCCGGCCCATCCCCGGGCGTGCAGCCGCTCCCCGGTGAACACGCTGGCCAGCAGCGCCGCCCAGATCGGCGACGACGCCACCAGCATGCTCGACGCCCCCGCGCTCACCGTCTGCTCCCCCCGGTTCAGCGCCAGGTGATACCAGGTGATGCTGACGAACCCGGTCACCAGGATGAACGGGATGTCCCGTCGCCGGGGCAGCGCGGTGCGCGCCACCAGCGCGTACGCGGCCATCACCGCCGACGCCACCAGGAAGCGCAGCACTGCCAGGTGCTCCGGACTGTAGGCCACCAGCCCGGCGCGGATGCCGGTGAATCCCGACCCCCACAGCACCGTCGTCCCCAGCAGCGCCATGTAAAAACGAGGCTTCATGTGTCAGGGCACGGCTTTAGCCGTGCCGCTCGGTCCGGAACTTGAATGAGTCCGGCTTCAGCCGGACGACACTTCCACCACCGCAGTCCCGATCTGACCGATAACCAGTTTCAGATTGCCATGAAGCGCTCCACGACGCGAAAAAATCTGAGCCCGCGTGAGCGGGCGTCTGAATGTAGCCCCGGGCGCAAGCCCGGAGAGCTCCAGGACATCTCACGCGACGCGGCCTCCGGCCGCGTTTTTCTTTCCCTCGCTCGCTACTTGCTACCGGGGACTTGGTCCTACTTCTTCGTTCTTCGATCTGCCTTCTTCAATGTCGTTGTCTCTCTGTGGTGACCAATGAAGAAATCTTCTTCTCCCCGCATCCGCCATGCGAAGTCCCCGCCCCTAAAGGGGCTCAGGACATTTTGGGGCGCCGTACCCCTAACTACCAACTACCAGCTACTAGCTACTGTTCTTCCCCTGTACCTTCGTGTTCTTTGTGGTGAGTCTTTTCCCCCGAATCGTTCCCACGCCTCCCGATAGTTCTCCCACTGCGCCCGGCTCCCCGGGATATGCGGCATCACGTACCCCACGTCGTACCGCGCCAGCTTCCCCCGCGGGATCACATACCACGCCTCCTCCGGCGCCACGTACACCACCACGAAATCCACTTCGTCTTTTCGATACCGATGCCGCCCCGACGCATTGGCCTTGAACCGATACATGTTCGCGGTCTTCCCCCACGACGATTTCACCTGCACCCGATGGATCGGCCCGCCGGGCGCGAACACCAGGAAATCGAAGCGATGATTGTCGCCATACGGACGGCACACCGTGAACCCCAACCCGATCGCCTTGACCACGAAGACGAGCTCCGCCCAATCGCCCTTGTCCCGCCGATGCCGCAGACGTGGGCACCAGCGCGGCCGCGCGCGCTCGATCTTCTTCATGTTTTTCTCGGTAGAGACGCCCGTCTAGGCGTCTTAGGCTGGAAGCTCTCTCGGTGTTGTTTCTGATGGCTGAGGGCTGACGACCGACAACCGACGACTGTTTTCGAGGTCTTAGCTGACGACCGACGACCGACGACCGACGACTGTTTTTTCTTTCCCCTCTATTTTCAGAATATCAAATCGGAGGGGGTAGGATGCCCCTTATCCAGATTCGTATATTCCCATTGTTTCCAGCAGCTTGCAGCGGAATCCAGATTTCGCGGGGCTTGACAGGTTTTCCCCGACTCCCGACTCCCGACTCCTGACTCCTGACTCCTGACTCCTGACTCCCTAATTCCAGTATGACATCCGCGCAGGGGTGAATCCGACAATTTCCACAATTTTCTATTTCCTGTGCTTCCAAGGAGTTACAGAAGAATCCAGATTCTGCGGGGCTTGACAGTTCTTAACGCCACCAAGAAATACGCGCCATTCGCTGTACACAATCTCGAGTCGCTCGGGATTTGTTTTGGCATCAGGCGCTCGAACCACCCACTTCAGGCGGAGATAATCTAGCGGACATTGAAAACAAGCGATGATCCGAGCTCTATGCCATACAGACGATTGTATGTCGCAATTGCCTGTTCCTCTGTCAAACTAGCTATGAAGTCAATAATGGTTCTCGCAAGTTCTGCGACGGCCCGCGGCCTCTTGGCAGGCAAGTCTGGCAGGAGTT